>NZ_JBWKZL010000010.1:0-50943 GCF_059424475.1 Lysinibacillus sp. GW247-5R2A
TTGTTTTGTTCACTAGCTAAGCTAGCTACTAAAAACTTTATTGATTACGTTTTGCTTGTTCAGTTTTCAAGGTTCATGTTGTTTATTTCAGCGTCACCTCTTGGCGACTCACTAATAATATCAAGATTCGACAACTATGTCAACATATTATCTAAAAATATTTCAATAGATTATATTTTAATGATTCAAACACTTGATACTAAATAAAAATAGTATATTGCCTGTAGAAGAGAAAGTTAGAAACTGAAGGTACTATACTTTATATAACCGTATACCTCCACATTATTATCCTTACTATAAATGAAAAAAGGCAGCCATAATTATGGCTTGCCTTTCTACAAATTAGTAATGATTCGAGAAATATAAAAACTGCGGTTTTTTCCTAAATCAAAAATTTCGCCTGTATGAACTAATTTAATGAGAGGACGTGTGGGTGCAAACTTATTAACAAACATAACTTCTCCACGCTCTAGGTTAGAAAGTTCAACAATCGTACCTATAGGGAGATCCGCAACAATATCGATTAATGCACGTACCACTTTAATATCAAACTTACCGAATTCAGATTCATTAATCATTTCTATTACTTTAAACGATGATTGCTTTGACCTATATACACGTTCACAAGTCATGGCATGAAATACATCTGCCACGGCAATGATTTGCGCAAAGATAGAAATATTAGCGATCCTTTCGCCTTTCGGATACCCGCTTCCATTTAAACGTTCATGGTGTTGAAATATTGCCTCTTTCATAGTTTCTTTTAAAATGGTTAAATCTTTCACCATGTTATAACTATAAATGGGATGTTTATAAATTTCATCAAACTCCTGCTCAGTAAGAGGTGTCTTTTTATCTCGAATACGGGGGTGTACTTTAGCCATTCCACAATCAGCTAATAGGCCACCTATGGCAATTTGAATTGTTGTCCCTCTATCATAGCCTAACTTTTGAGCAACTACAGAGGAAATCAAAGCTGTTGCTACACTATGGTGATATAAATAGTCTTTAGGGTTAGAAAACTCATTTAAATCAAAAATAATTGTTCGATCTTCCAAGACCATTTCTACCAAAGGCAATATAATGGTTCTTGCTTTGGCGATATCTACTTTAGCACCCGCTTCCCAATTTTTAAATTCCTTTTTAAATTGTTCAATAGAATGATTATAAGACTTCCTAAAAGTCGGAATGTCCTCTACTACTACTTCTACATCAATTTCTTTCTTTTCCGACCGAATATCGTTTTGATTTTTATAAACAGGGACGTTAAAAATATTAAATGCCTGGAAAACTTGTAAATGTACATGGGAAATTATTGTATCTTTAAAGATGATAGGATACTGTGTATTAGCAAAAATATCTTCAGAAATTACTCTACCAACGCCTAACTCTGAAATTGGAACATGTATTGTTTCCATGAAATGAACACCTCTCCACTTTAACTTGCTTCAAATAAGGGTACTTTTATTTTATCATGTAATTCAAAATAATTACTTATTTTTCATTATTTATAATAAAAAACCGATGATCGACATGAACGCTGTCGTCATCGGTTTAAATTATTCCTCTATTTCATCTTCGTCCTCAGGCAATTCTTCTGCTTTTTCAACCTTAGCCACAGTTGCAACCAATTCTTCATCACCTAAGCGAATTAAACGAACACCCTGTGTGCTGCGCCCAATTAATGAAATATCATTAACATCCATACGAATAAGCATACCGTTAATAGTTATAAGCATAATATCCTCTGAACCATCAACTGTTTTCACAGCCACCATCGGACCATTTTTATCAGTAATTTGCATTGTTTTTAATCCAACGCCACCACGGCTTTGTAAACGATAATCATCTTCAGAAGTACGTTTACCATAACCTTTTTCAGTAACTACTAAAATTTCTTGTCCGGGTTCAACAATCTCCATACCTACTACTTCGTCACCATCACGAAGTTTAATACCTCGTACACCACCAGCTGTACGTCCCATAGAACGAATATCATCTTCTTGGAAACGAACAAGCATACCATCACGTGTACCAATGATAATTTGCTTATCCCCATCTGTTAAACGAACAGAAATAAGATCATCATCTTCTCGTAAACTGATAGCTATTAAACCATTCGTACGAATGTTGGCAAATTGTGATACAGGTGTACGTTTCGTAATACCTGTTTTTGTTGTAAAGATAAAGTACGCATCTTCATCAAATGATGCAACACGAATCATCGCTGTTACTTTCTCACCTTTATCGATATTGAGCAAGTTAACAATCGGTAGCCCTTTAGCTGTACGACCATACTCTGGAATTTCGTAACCTTTCGCTCTAAATACTTTACCTTTGGAAGTAAAGAATAGAATTGTATCATGCGTAGAGGTATTCATAAGATGTTCTACAAAGTCATCTTCGTTTGTACCCATTCCCTGAACTCCACGACCACCGCGTTTCTGACTACGATATGTATTCGCAGCTAAACGTTTAATATAGCCGTTATGCGTTAAAGTAACGACTGAATTTTCAACAGGAATTAGATCCTCATCTTCAATCATTTCAATACCGCCAGAAGTAATTTCAGTACGGCGTATATCACTATAGCGGTCTTTCAGCTCTAAAATTTCAGTACGAATGATATCAACAATTTTAGCTTCGTCCGCTAAAATTGCCTTTAATTCAGCGATTAGAACCTGAAGCTCTTGATATTCAGCTTCTATTTTTTCACGCTCTAAGCCACTTAAACGAACTAAACGCATATCTAAAATTGCTTGAGCTTGTCGTTCTGATAAATTAAAACGCTCCATTAATTGAGGCTTCGCTTCTTCACCACTACGTGAACCACGAATAATCGCAATTATTTCATCAATATGATCTAATGCAATTCGTAAGCCTTCTAAAATATGTGCACGGTCTTCTGCTTTTCGAAGATCGAATTCAGTACGACGACGAATAATAACTTTTTGGTGCTCTAAATAATGGTATAGCATTTCTTTTAAGCCTAATACCTTTGGCTGACCATTTACTAATGACAGCATATTGATACCAAAGCTTGATTGCATAGCTGTTTGTTTGTATAGATTATTTAATACTACATTTGCATTTGCATCTTTTCGTACCTCGATAACTACCCGCATACCACGACGGTCTGACTCATCACGTAAATTCGTAATACCATCGATTTTTTTATCACGCACAAGCTCTGCTATTTTTTCAATCAGCTTAGCCTTATTTACTTGGTATGGTAATTCATGAACAAGGATCGTTTCCTTACCATTCGCCTTTTGCTCAATTTCCACCTTCGCACGAATAATAATAGAACCACGGCCAGATTCATAGGCTCTACGAATCCCACTACGGCCTAAAATTAATCCGCCAGTAGGGAAATCTGGGCCAGGGATGATTTCCATCAATTCCTCTGTAGTAATCGCTGGGTTTTCAGAAAGTGCTATAACCGCATCAATCGTTTCTCCCAAATGGTGAGGAGGAATATTTGTGGCCATACCAACGGCAATCCCTGCAGCACCGTTTACTAATAAGTTTGGATAACGACTTGGTAAAACAATCGGTTCTTTTTCAGAGCCATCATAGTTATCTGTATAATCAATTGTGTCTTTATTGATATCACGTAGCATTTCCATCGCAATTTTAGACATACGTGATTCTGTATAACGCATAGCTGCCGCTCCATCACCATCAACAGAACCAAAGTTCCCATGACCGTCAACAAGCATATAACGATAGCTGAAATCTTGCGCCATACGTACCATAGCATCATAAATGGAAGAGTCACCATGTGGATGGTACTTACCCATAACATCCCCAACAATACGTGCTGATTTTTTGTAAGGCTTATCTGCTGTATTTCCTAACTCCTGCATCCCATATAAAATACGACGATGTACTGGTTTTAATCCATCACGTACATCAGGTAATGCACGTGAAACAATTACACTCATTGCATAATCAAGAAAGGATGTTTCAATTTCTTCTGTAATATTAATTCCTTTAACACCGGAGCGTTCTTGTTCTGACAAAGTGTAGACCTCCTCTCAAGAAAAATTAGATATCTAAATTAGCGTAAACGGCATTTTCCTCAATAAATTGACGACGAGGTTCAACTTCATCGCCCATTAAACGCTCAAATGCTTGGTTAGCCTTAATTGCATCATCTAATTCTACTTGTAATAATGTACGGTACTCTGGATCCATTGTAGTATCCCAAAGTTGTTCAGCATTCATTTCACCAAGACCTTTATAACGTTGTACATTCGGTTTTGGCATTTTTGGTAGTCTTTCTAAAATTTCTTTTAATGTTTCATCATCATAGCAATATTCAACATGCTTACCTTGTTTCACTTGATAAAGTGGTGGCTGCGCAATGTAAATATAGCCTGCCTCTATAAGTGGACGAAGGAAACGGAAGAAGAATGTTAAAAGCAATGTACGAATATGTGCACCATCAACATCGGCATCTGTCATAATAATGATTTTATGATAACGGGCCTTTTCTAAATTGAACTCTTCTCCAATACCAGTACCGAATGCTGTAATCATGGCACGGATTTCTGCGTTCGATAAAATCTTATCTAAGCGTGCCTTTTCAACATTGAGAATTTTCCCACGTAAAGGCAATATTGCTTGGAAGTGTCGATCACGTCCTGATTTAGCTGAACCTCCCGCAGAGTCACCCTCAACAATATAGATTTCACATTCAGCAGGATTCGTTGAAGAACAGTCAGCCAATTTACCAGGCAAACTTGACACTTCAAGTGCATTTTTACGACGAGTAAATTCACGGGCCTTTTTGGCTGCGACACGAGCACGAGCTGCCATTAAACCTTTTTCCACAACTTTGCGAGCAACAGTTGGATTTTCCAACATAAAACGTTCAAAGCCATCCGAGAATAAAGCGTTAGTAATTTGACTTACTTCTGAGTTCCCTAACTTTGTTTTTGTTTGCCCCTCAAATTGAGGATCTGGATGTTTAATAGAAACAATAGCTGTTAAGCCTTCGCGCACATCCTCACCTGTCAAATTGGCATCAGCTTCTTTCAATAATCCACCTTTTCGTGCGTAATCATTAATGACGCGTGTAAGAGCTGTTTTAAAACCAGACTCATGTGTACCACCTTCATACGTATTAATGTTATTAGCAAATGAAAATATATTAGAAGAGAATCCGGCATTATATTGCATAGCAATCTCAACCGAGATACCATCTTTTTCTCCAAGTACATCAATCGGATCATGAATCGGCTCTTTAGATTGATTTAGGTGCTCAACATATGAACGAATACCACCTTCATAGTGATATGTAGTTGAACGCTCCTCACCTTCACGTTCATCGGCGATGGTAATCTTGATTCCACGATTTAAATAAGCCAATTCACGAATACGATGAGCTAAAATATCATACTCATAAACAGTAGTTTCTTTAAAAATTTCTGGGTCCGCTTTAAAACGTGTTGTTGTTCCATTATGGTCTGTATCACCAATAATTTTTAGTTCTTGTATCGTTTTTCCCCGTTGGAATTTGATTTCATGAATATGACCTTCGCGGTGAACTTGCACAATTGTTTCAGCAGAAAGAGCATTAACAACGGATGCCCCTACTCCATGTAGACCACCTGAAACTTTGTAGCCTCCACCGCCAAATTTACCACCAGCATGTAAAACTGTCATGATAACTTCAACAGCAGGCTTACCCATCTTTTCTTGAATGCTGACCGGAATACCACGACCGTTATCTTCTACGCGAATCCAGTTTTCTTTTTCTATTGTTACTTGTATATCAGTACAAAATCCTGCTAGAGCTTCATCGATACTATTATCAACGATTTCCCATACTAAGTGGTGTAACCCTTTTGAGCTTGTTGAACCGATATACATCCCTGGTCTTTTACGTACTGCCTCTAAACCTTCTAATACCTGTATCTGATCGGCCTCATAAGCTTGGTTTTGTAAACCTTCGTTCTCTATAGCCACGGCTTTCATCTACTCCTTCATAACATCATTGTGTGTAAATGAATGAACAGTCAACCGAGCTGACTATTACCATTCTTTTGTAATCTAAAAAACTACCCTGGCTAACTTTTTTCAATCGCACCTTGTTTCACGTGGAACAGTTGAGCCTGCTCCATTGTTTCATGATGAATTCCTTCAACACTTGTAGTTGTGACAAAGGTTTGCACTTCACCTTGAATGGTATTTAATAAATGCGATTGACGATAATCATCAAGTTCCGACAAGACATCATCTAAAAGTAGTATGGGTGTTTCATTTGTTTCTTGTTTAATTAATTCAATTTCAGCAAGTTTTAAAGACAATGCGGTTGTACGCTGCTGTCCTTGCGAGCCATATGTTTGCACATCATAGCCATTTACTAAAAACTGCAAATCGTCACGATGTGGACCTACTAACGTCACACCTCTGTCAAATTCGCGTTCTCTTGCTTCCATCAATTTTTGATGTAAAGTATTTTCAATTTCGCTAGAAGAATGTTCTTTTTCTATTCCAGCTACCGTACGATATTTTATAACGAGCGTTTCCTTCCCTTGTGATATACCTGCATGTATAGGTTCAGCCCACTCCTGCAATAAATCCATAAATTGAAATCTTTTACGAATAATTTGGGTAGCTGCATGAATATATTGTTCATTATAAACCTCATACATCACATCATTTGACATGGATTTGCCCTGGTTCATCTTTAAGAAATGGTTACGTTGTTTTAAAACTTTTTGAAAGGTTAATAAATCATGTAAATAGACAGGCGAAATTTGCCCAATCTCCATATCAATAAAACGTCGGCGTATTTGCGGACTACCCTTTACAACGTTTAAATCCTCTGGTGCAAACATTACGACGTTCATTTGGCCAATATAATGACTAAGGCGACTTTGCTCTATATGATTTATCTTGCCCTTTTTACCCTTCTTTGTAATCGTAAGCTCAATCGGTAAAATACCATGTCTTTTTTGAACGGCCCCTTCTATTTTACCATAGTCTGAATCCCAACGTATCAATTCTTTATCGTTCGTTGTTCGATGGGATTTAGCCATTGCTAATACGTAGATAGACTCCATAACATTTGTTTTTCCTTGAGCATTTTCACCAATGAAAACATTAATTTTTGGAGAGAAGTTTAAAGCTAAGGCATCATAATTACGGTAATTTGTAAGTTTTATTTGTTCAATATGCATAGTTTATTGCCCAGTTGGTCCTACGATCTGAAAACGACCACATCCTGGTATATTTATAACGTCTCCGTTACGTAATTTCCGACCTCGACGATCGTCTACCTCTCCATTGACATATACAGCATTTTCCTGTAAAAACCACTTCGCCATTCCACCTGAACTAATGGCATCAGATATTTTTAATAGCTGCCCTAACGTGATGAACTCCTCATCGATTTTAATGTCCTGCATAGTGTGTTCCCCTCCAAATACAGACTGACTATCTCTCTATCATACCTAAAATTTCACCATAAGTAAAAAAGATAGCCGCAAATTGCGACTATCCTAACAGATCTTAAATTTTTAGTAAGTTCGTACAGGTAAAATTAATTGTAAAATTGCATCATCATGAACAGAGCGTAAAATAAACGGTCTCATTGCGCCTGTAAATTGAATGACTACATCTTGGCCGTCGATTGCCTTCAATGCCTCCATCATATATTTGGCACTAAAAGAAATTTTTAAACCTTCCCCTTCTAATGATTCAACAGGAATTTCCTCTTGTACTTTACCGATTTCAGGTGAATTAGAAGAGACTTCAACTGCTTGGTGGCCTAATATTTCAAAACGGACAACATTATTACGGTCTCCTCGTGCTACTAGTGAGGCACGGTCAATAGCCTGCAATAAAGATTTACCGTTAATCGTCACATTAGTTTGATATTCTTCTGGAATTAAGCGAGAAGTGTCTGGGTAATTTCCTTCTAGTAAACGAGAGAAGAATAAAACATCCCCTGTTTTAAATAATACTTGCTGACTTGTAATAACAATTTGGACAAGGTTTGTAGAATCCTCGAGTACTTTATTTAACTCATTTAAACTTTTTCCTGGGATAACAACACTATGCTCAACTGCTGGTAAATTTTCCAGTTGTACCTTACGTCTAGCTAAACGGTGACTATCTGTTGCAACACAGATTAATGTTTCGTCTTTAATCTGCCAGTTTACACCTGTCAACACTGGTCTACTTTCTGAAGTGGCAACTGCAAACACTGTTTCACGAATAATTGTTTTTAGAAGATCAGCAGGAATAGTAAATTTTTGATCTTCCGTTAATTCTGGTAATAATGGGTATTCAGTTGCATCAGAGCCAATTAAATGGAACTCAGATTTACCAGAGCGAATATGAGTTTGGAAACCCGGTGTTACTTGAATTTCAACATCATTTGTTGGTAATTTACGTACAATTTCATTAAACATACGAGCTTGTACAACTATTGATCCTGTTTCTGCAATGTGAATAATCTGTTGTCCATCTTCCTCAACAGGAATAAATGTTTGGATTGTAATATCTGCATCACTACCAGTTAAGCGTATACCTTCTTCTGTTACATCAATTTTAATCCCTGTTAAAATTGGAATAGTTGTTTTTGAACTTACTGCTTTCATGACATCATTTAAACCCTCTAATAAACGGTCACGTAAAATATCAAATTTCATTCGTTTTCCCTCACATATTTATATTATTTATTTATATAAAATAAAAAAGATATAGTAATAGGCTCTGTGGATTTGTGGATAAGTGCCTTTTTATGAATAAAATCAGTCTATCCACATGTAGATAGACTGTGTATAAGTTTGTGTTTAAATAGTAGGATTGTCCACAGCAATTACTTCCCTAGCATGCTACGAATTTGTTTAACATCTTGTTGAAGCTGGACGTCATTTTTCAACAAAGAAGATATTTTTTCGTGAGCATGAATCACAGTTGTATGATCACGTCCTCCAAATTCTTCGCCAATTTTCGGCAGCGAAAAATCTGTTAATTCGCGTGATAAATACATGGCAATTTGGCGAGGAAAAGCAATTAGCTTTGTACGCTTTTTCGCCACAAAATCTTCTAAACGTATACTAAAATGCTCACCAACAGCATTTTGAATGTCTAATATTGTTACAGTTCGTGGCTTTGAGTTAGGAATGATATCCTTTAGTGCCTCTGCAGCAAGTGTCGCATTAATATCTTTGTTTACGAGTGATGAATAGGCAACGACGCGAATAAGCGCACCTTCAAGCTCCCTAATATTGGAGTCAATCTGGTTCGCAATATAGAGCATCACTTCATTGGGTACCTCTAAACCATCTGCTTTTGCTTTTTTACGCAGAATAGCAATACGTGTTTCCAAATCGGGGGGTGCAATATCCGTTATTAATCCCCATTCAAAACGTGAACGTAGCCGATCCTCTAATGTTGGAATTTCCTTTGGAGGTCGGTCACTCGATATAACAATTTGCTTGGATTCTTCATGTAAAGTATTAAACGTGTGGAAAAATTCCTCTTGAGTTGATTCTTTTCCAGCGAGGAATTGAATATCATCAATTAGCAGTACATCCACATTGCGGTACTTATTGCGAAAATCAAGTGCTTTGTTATCACGAATAGAGTTAATAAATTCATTTGTAAATTTCTCAGATGATAAATAGACTACTTTTGCATTCGGATTATGCTCTAAAACATAATGACCAATGGCATGCATTAAGTGCGTCTTACCAAGCCCAACTCCCCCATAAATGAAGAAAGGGTTATAAGCCTTTGCAGGTGCTTCAGCAACTGCTAGAGAGGCAGCATGTGCAAAGCGGTTACCAGAGCCAATAACAAACGTATCAAAAGTATACTTCGGGTTTAGCATACCCGGTGAAATATCATGGTGATCGTTATTCTTTGCTTGGATAATCGGCGCCGGCAAATCAAAATCGTCCGAATCCTGGTTTTTTTGAACAACAAATTTAATAAGCAAGTCTTCGCCTGTAAGCTCCGTTAATATACCTGTAATCAAATGAATATAATGATTCTCAAGCCAATCTCGAGCAAACGAATTTGGCGCAGCAATTGTCACAGTTGAACCACTGCCATTGTAGGACAGTAATTTGGTAGACTTTAGCCACGTTTCGAAGCTTGGTTTAGAAATTTTTTGTTCAACTTGAGCCAGGACATTATTCCATAATTCTTCTAAATGTTCCAAGCTACTAATCTCCTTTACAGTGTTCAATACATAAAAAAAATTGCATTTATAGAAATGGCAAATACGTTCATTTTACAACTCGTCCACATAATCACAAGTTGTGGATAAAAGTTAACCAAAGGCTGTGATAAAAATTATCCACAGCATATTAACAGTTGTGGATAATTAAAATGTTCATTTCAGTTTTCAACAAAGTGAAGCACAGTAATCGTATCAGAAAAACAAAGCTATTTCAATAGTTTATGAAACTTATCCACATAGCTTGTAGTTATGCACTTTGGAGTTGTCCACAAGCACTGCGTATGTGAAAAAGCTGTAGATAAATGTTGTGGATAAAAAAATATGCAAAAAACACTATACACAACTCTGTGCAAAAAAAACAAGTATTCTGTGGATAAATATTTTTAAGAAAAAGATAGTAATATTGTTTTTTACGAAGGATTGAAATAGTCATTGGGGGAAGATGAAGTAGATTTATTTAAATACATAGAATGACTACCTAAAAGAAATTTGTGAAATACATTGACAAAATAACTAGTTACTTTATATAATATTCGAGTCTGTATGTTGAAAAATTCAACTCATATATCAGGAGGTGTCTATATAAATGAAACGTACTTACCAACCAAAGAAACGTAAACACAGTAAAGTTCACGGTTTCCGCGCACGTATGAGCACGAAAAACGGTCGTAAAGTTCTTGCTGCTCGTCGTCGTAAAGGAAGAAAAGTTTTATCAGCATAAAATAAGTCCACTGAGCCACATCAGTGGTCTTTTTTTTCTTTATTTTTGGTAAACCTAGAAATGAGGATCAAAAGATATTATCTATTAGCAGGTGAAAGAAATGAAAAAACGCCAAAGAGTGAAGAAGAATGATGATTTTCAAAAGGTGTTTAAAAAAGGTAAATCTTTCGCTAATCGTCAGTTTGTTGTTTACTTTTTAGCAAAAGAGGAACAAACAGAATTTCGTGTAGGTTTATCGGTTAGTAAAAAGCTTGGGAATGCGGTAAAACGCAACCAAATAAAACGCTATATTCGACATAGTATTCTGGACTTAAAGGATGATCTAAAGACGAATATGGATTATGTTATTATCGCCAGACAACCGGCGGCCACTATGGATTTTCATGAAGTGAAACAAAGTTTGCAACATGTACTAAAAATCGCAAAGGTATTGAAGAAAGTGTAATGTATGCAACCGAGTGGTAAAATGCGCCTGTATAATAGCTTTAAGAATGAGAGTGAAATTGCATACCATAACCTAGGAAGTATACGTATAGGGGTATTATTAACGCTAGATTTCACTTGAAAATATGTTAAATTCGCCACAAAACCCAGGAATATGTGTATATTGTGAGAATATTTAGTAGAGTGAAACGTTATAGGCATGATAAAATAGCTGATAACTTTATCTTTGTTTAAGCTTAGATAAAGCTGCTGTCAGATGTCACAGATTTTAGGACAGGAAACTGTCAGTCAGCGAATAAAGAAGATGCATATAGATTTAGAAAAAGTGAATAGTAATTGTAGGGGGAAGAAGGTTGAAAAAACAACATTGGGTAATTTTGTCACTAGTATCAGTAGCTCTACTACTATCTGGTTGTACAGAATTCAATGAACCAATTTCCAAAGACAGCACTGGCTTCTGGAATGAATTTATTGTTTGGCCGTTGGTATCAGCTATAAAATACTTTGCTGAGCTACTTGGCACGTACGCATGGGGGATCATTGCCGTAACGATTATTATTCGTTTAGCGATTTTACCACTAATGATTAAACAAACAAAGAGTTCTAAAAAGATGCAAGAAATTCAGCCAAAATTGAAGGAACTGCAAAAGAAGTATGCTTCTAAGGATGCTCAGACACAACAACAATATCAGCAAGAAATGATGAAGCTGATGAGTGAATCAGGTGTAAACCCACTTGCAGGGTGTTTACCAGTAATCATTCAAATGCCAATTTTAATTGGTTTCTATCATGCAATTAGCCGTATGAATGCTACATCTACATTTGATTTAGGGAATTTCTTTATCTTCCCTCTAGCGGATCCTGCACCTGCATTAGCAATTACAGCAGGTTTAATGCAATTTATCGTATTACGTACAGGACCAGCAATGGATAATCCTCAAATGAAAATCATGATGTATATTATGCCATTCATGATCATTGCTTTTGGTATGGCCTTACCAGCTGCATTATCACTATATTGGGTAATCGGGAACATTATTTCGATTTTCCAAAACCTGTATATTTATAAGCCTTGGAATAAAGATAAAACACAACCTGCTCAAAATGGAGGGGCTAAAAAGTGAAACAACTTACGCAAATAGGCGCAACAACAAAAGAAGCGATCTCATTGGCGTTACAGAAACTTGGCAAAACCCGTGAACAAGTAGATGTTGAAGTTTTACAAGAAGGTAAAAAAGGATTTTTAGGTTTTGGTGCACGTTCTGCAGAAGTTCGTGTAACTGTAAAGGAAGTTCAGATTCCGGTAATTGAAAGTGAAGAAGCCGAATCGCAAATAACGACTCAATTAGACAAACAATTAGCAGTAGATGATGTTGAAACAATCCGTTCACAAGTTTCTGATCAACCAAATGAAATCGAAGCTGTTCAAAAAGTTGTAAACGAACACAATGAGGAAGAAGATTCAGCGAACCCAATTGAGGAGGCAAAAGCTTATTTAGTAACAATTGCTGAGCAATTGGATATTCATGATCTTGAAATAACTACGACACGTGAAGGGAAATATGTTTATTTTCAGCTGAAAAGTGAGAAAGCTGCTCTACTTATCGGAAAACGTGGTCAAACATTAAATTCCTTACAGCAATTAACGCAGTTAGTGCTCAATAAAAGTGCTAAGCAGTTCTTAATGGTGAAATTAGATGTGGAAAACTATCGCGAACGTCGACAAGTAGCTTTAGAGTTACTTGCTGATCGAATGGCGGATAAAGCATTACGTTCAAATCAACGTGTGGCATTTGAACCAATGCCGTCATACGAAAGAAAAATAATTCATAATCAATTAGCTAATCGTCTTGATCTTGAGACGTATTCAGAAGGCTCAGAACCAAATCGTTATTTAGTCATTGAGCCTGCCAAAAACAAATAGATTATTTTCAAAAACATACAGACACTATAGTTTTAAAGGTCATTTTATCCCTCGCGATAAAGTGACCTTTTTTTATGAGGCAAAGAATCGTAGTATTGTTGGAATTCAGTCCTATAAAAAATGGCTGTTATCCACATTTGGAAATGATCCTTACTTTAGATTTTGTTGAAAATATGTTAGTCTAAGGTGTTAGTAAGTATTGGTCGGTTTCGATTATCCACATGTGGATAACGTTAAGGAGGTCATTAAATGGAGTTTGATACAATTGCTGCGATATCCACACCTATGGGTGAAGGTGCCATAGCCATCGTTCGTTTAAGTGGGGACGAAGCAGTGGCGATTGCAGATAAAATATTTAAATCACCAGGTGGAAAAAGTTTAACGACAAAGGATTCGCACACTATTCATTACGGTCATTTAGTGGATCCTAAAACAAAAGAGGTAGTAGAGGAAGTAATGCTATCCTTAATGCGTGGTCCAAAAACCTTCACACGCGAGGACGTAGTTGAAATAAATTGTCACGGTGGATTAGTTTCAGTTAATCGTGTTTTACAACTAGCATTAACGAATGGAGCAAGATTAGCAGAGCCAGGTGAATTTACTAAACGGGCGTTTTTAAATGGGCGTATTGATTTATCTCAGGCTGAAGCAGTAATGGATTTGATAAGAGCCAAAACAGACCGAGCAATGAATGTTGCCTTAGGTCAGATGGACGGAAAACTATCAAGACTGATCGGTGACTTGCGCCAAGCTTTACTAGAGACATTAGCCCAAGTAGAGGTTAATATAGATTATCCAGAGTATGATGATGTAGAAGAGATGACTGTACCTGTTTTAGTAGAAAAATGTACATGGGTACGAGATGAAATTATTAAACTTCTTCAAACATCTTCTCAAGGGAAAATATTACGAGAGGGTTTATCGACTGTTATTTTAGGCCGTCCAAATGTAGGGAAATCTTCTCTTTTAAATAGCTTGGTACAGGAAAATAAGGCCATAGTGACAGATATTGCTGGTACTACTCGTGATATTATAGAAGAATACGTCAATGTACGCGGTGTTCCGCTTCGTTTAGTGGATACAGCGGGTATTCGTGAGACAGAAGACATTGTTGAACGAATTGGCGTAGAACGTTCGAGAGAAGCGCTTCGTGGAGCAGACTTAATATTATTTGTATTAAACTATGCAGATGAGTTAACGGCTGAGGATGAGCGTTTATTCGAAACTATTGAGGCGATGGACTACATCGTTATTATCAATAAAACAGATTTACCGCAAAAAATTAATTTAGCGCGTGTCAAAGAGCTAGCAGGTAAACATCGCATTGTAACAACTTCACTTTTACAGGAGGAGGGTGTTACAGAGCTAGAAGAAGCGATAGCTGCATTGTTCTTTGAAGGGCAACTTGAAGCGGGCGATTTAACATATGTTTCAAATGCAAGACATATTGCACTATTGCATCAAGCACAGGCGACAGTTGAGGATGCAATAGCAGCTGCTCAAGCTGGAGTTCCAGTTGATATGGTACAAATTGATGTCACAAGAACTTGGGAATTACTTGGTGAGATTATAGGTGACACCGTGCAAGAAAGCCTAATCAACCAGCTATTTTCTCAGTTTTGTTTAGGAAAATAACTTTAAGAAAGAAAGGAAGATACGAGCATGCCAACAAAATATGAGGCAGGCACGTTTGATGTGATCGTCATTGGCGCAGGTCATGCAGGTTCAGAAGCTGCACATGCTGCGGCTAAAATGGGTGCTAACACACTAATGTTAACGATCAACTTAGATATGATTGCATTTATGCCATGTAATCCATCCATTGGTGGTCCTGCCAAAGGAATCGTCGTACGTGAAATAGACGCTTTAGGTGGCGTCATGGGGAAAGTTATAGATAAAACACATATTCAAATGAGAATGTTAAATACAGGAAAAGGTCCAGCTGTACGTGCATTACGTGCGCAAGCGGACAAAGTTTTGTATCAACAAGAGATGAAACGCATATTAGAGGAAACCGAAAACTTAACAATCCATCAAGGAATGGTAGAGGAACTTATCATTGAGGATGGAGAAGTAACTGGGGTTATTACACAAATTGGTGCTATTTATCGTGCCAAAACAGTAGTTGTCACAACAGGTACCTTCCTACGCGGTGAAATTATTATTGGGGATATAAAATATTCAAGTGGTCCTAATAACCAACAACCGTCAATTCGCTTAGCTGATAATTTAAAAGAGCTTGGTTTTGACCTTGTTCGTTTTAAAACAGGTACACCACCACGTGTTAATAATCGTACAATTGATTATGATAAAACTGAAATTCAGCCAGGAGATGAAGTTCCACGTGCATTTAGTTTTGAAACAACGGAATTCATTATGGACCAACTACCTTGCTGGTTAACGTATACAAGCCCTGAAACACATGAAATAATTGAGGCGAATTTACATCTATCACCGATGTATTCTGGGATGATTAAAGGGACAGGTCCACGCTATTGCCCTTCGATTGAAGATAAAGTAGTACGCTTCAACGATAAGCCGAGACATCAAATCTTCTTAGAGCCAGAAGGACGTAACACACGTGAGGTTTATGTTCAAGGTTTATCAACAAGCCTACCAGAGCATGTTCAAACACGTTTACTAAAATCAATCCCAGGCTTAGAGAATGCAGAAATGATGCGTGCGGGCTATGCCATTGAATATGATTCAATTGTACCCACACAATTGTGGCCAACACTAGAAACAAAGCGCATTAAAGGCTTATATACAGCTGGCCAAATTAATGGTACATCGGGCTATGAGGAAGCGGCGGCCCAAGGATTCATGGCAGGAATGAATGCTGGAGCTAAGGTACTTGGCAAAGAGGAATTAATCCTTAGTCGTTCGGATGCCTATATTGGGGTACTCATTGATGACCTTGTGACAAAAGGAACAAATGAGCCATATCGTTTATTAACTTCTCGTGCAGAGTATCGCCTATTGTTACGTCATGATAACGCTGATTTACGATTAGTAGAATTAGCCTATAAAATGGGCATGGTTCAACAAGAACGATATGACAAGTTCAATGAGAAAAAAGCATTGATTGACAATGAAATTGCACGTCTTCGTGAAATAATTATTAAACCGAATGAAGCTACACAAGCTGTTATTCGTTCTGCTGGTGGTAGTGAATTAAAAGATGGCATACGTGGTGCTGATTTATTAAAACGCCCAGAAATGCATTATGAGATGATTTCCTCATTAATTCCGGCAGATATCGAATTTACAGAAGAAGTAAAAGAGCAAATTGAAATTCAGCTTAAATATGAAGGCTATATCGAAAAAGCATTGCTACAAGTAGAGAAGCTGCATAAAATGGAAAATAAAAAAATTCCTGAGAATATTGATTATGATGCGATTTCTGGTTTAGCGACAGAAGCGCGTCAAAAATTAAAACAAGTTACACCGCTTTCCATTGCACAAGCCTCTCGTATTGCTGGTGTGAACCCAGCAGATATTTCTATTCTGCTTGTTTACATTGAACAAGGTAAAATTGCGAAAATAAGCGGTTAATAAGAACAGTAAAGTGAATAAGGGGCGGGCATACCATTGTGCCCGCTTCCTATTTTTAAAGCAATACTATTGTTAAGATGTACTAGTATGGCTAGATTAATAAAGGAGACTTTACATGAACGAACAACAATTTATTGAGGCACTTAAAAAAAAGGGCATCGAGCTTTCCGAAAAGCAAATTGCTCAATTTAAAAAATACTTTGAATTACTAGTTGAGTGGAATGAAAAGATGAACCTGACTGCTATTACAGATTTAGAAGGTGTTTATTTAAAACATTTCTTTGACTCAATCAGTGCCTCATTTTATTTTGATTTTTCAAAAGTAATAACTGTTTGTGATGTAGGAGCAGGGGCTGGTTTCCCTAGTATCCCAATAAAAATCTGTTTCCCACATTTACATGTCACAATTGTCGACTCCTTAAATAAAAGAATTACATTTTTAAACCATTTAAGTGATGAGTTACAATTAGAAAATATGAATTTTGTGCATGCCCGCGCAGAAGAGTTTGGTCAAAATTTAAAATATCGTGAACAATATGATGTGGTGACAGCACGTGCAGTAGCTCGTTTATCTGTTTTATCGGAGCTATGTGTGCCATTAGCAAAACAAGATGGCTATTTTGTTGCCTTAAAAGCAGCTGCAGGTGCAGAAGAATTAAAAGATGCTAAAAAAGCGTTAACAACATTAGGTGTTAAACTAAAAGAAGAATATTCTTTCAAGCTACCTGTGGAAGAAAGTGACCGCACTTTATATATATTTGATAAAATAAAAGGAACACCGAAAAAATACCCGCGTAAGCCAGGTGTACCAAATAAAACACCAATTCAATAATTAGTGTTTCATGTGAAACTTTCTCAAAGTAGAATATATTTTTTCTATTTTGAGCATACATACTAGTTATGGATGGTTCACGCAAAAGTCATCTATGAACTATATACATTTGAGGAAATATAATAAATAATAATAGAATGAGACAGAGCAAGATAGTTACTTAAAGGTGGTGCCACTTGGATGAAAAGTCCTTTTTCACGTTTTTTTGGAGGCGGAAGTAAAACAGAGCCTATTGTGAAAAATGAAGTAGAACAAGCAGAGGCGGTTCAAACAGCAGAAGAAGTCATAAAATTGCCTATTGATGAAATTGTACCTAACCGTTTTCAGCCACGTACTATTTTTGATGATGAAAAAATTGAAGAATTATCAAGAACCATTCATACGCATGGTGTGATTCAGCCAATTGTTGTACGTAAAACATCAGAAAATCAATATGAAATCATTGCCGGTGAGCGTCGTTATCGAGCTATGAAAAAGCTACAATGGACAGAGGTTCCTGCTATTGTACGTAATTTAACCGATAAGGAGACAGCTTCTATTGCGTTAATAGAGAACTTACAGCGTGAGGAATTAACTGCAATTGAAGAAGCGGTAGCCTATCAAAAATTGTTGGAGCTACATGAGCTCACACAAGAAGCTCTTGCCCAAAGACTTGGAAAAGGACAATCCACTGTAGCCAATAAATTACGTTTATTAAGGCTTCCAGATGAAGTGCAACAAGCCATATTACAGCGCAAGATCTCTGAACGACATGCACGTGCATTAATTGCTATTAAAGATCAACCATTACAACTAGAAATTTTACAACAAACAGTTGATAATGATTGGAATGTTCGCCAGTTAGAGGAACAGATTCAGGCCATCTTGCATCCGGTAACAGATGAGCAAGAGGAGTCGGTACCAAAGAAAGCAAGGCCAAAACGCAAAGCCATTAGTAAAGATGTCCGTATAGCTTTAAATACTATTAAGCAATCATTAACGATGGTAACGAAAAGTGGTATTACGGTAAATACGGAAGAAGAAGATACAGAAGAATATTATCAAATTACGGTGAAGATACCTAAAAAGAAAAAGGTGTAATAAATTATCTCAGAATAATTTATCAGCAACTTTTCCTTCATCGTAAAAAGGAGATATCTCAGAAAGTTGAATGAGGTGTCTCCTTTTTTGTATATATTCTTAATATTTTATACAACTTCTAACTGTTTTTTTGATAGAATGAAAGTTAGATAGCGGGTTCAATACATTGATTTTACAAATGATTTGTCAAAGTAAACGTTGATAAATGAAAGCAGGTGCTTTTAAATGGGTAGAATTATAGCAATCGCCAATCAAAAGGGTGGCGTAGGGAAAACAACAACTTCAGTCAATTTGAGCGCTTGCCTAGCCTATTTAGGTAAGAAAGTGCTACTTATTGATACTGATCCGCAAGGGAATACAACAAGTGGCCTTGGTATTAATAAAGGAGACATACAAAGTTGTATTTATGATGTGCTCATTGATGATGAAGATGTTGAAAATGTCATTCAAAAAACAAATGTAGATAATTTATCAATTGTGCCAGCCACAATTTCGCTTGCAGGCGCTGAAATTGAATTGGTGTCGACTATTTCAAGGGAAGTGCGTTTGAAACATGCATTACAAAATGTAAAAGAAGATTTCGATTATATAATTATTGACTGTCCACCATCTTTAGGACTTTTAACAATTAATGCTTTAACAGCTTCAGATGCATTGATTATTCCAGTACAATGCGAATATTACGCATTGGAAGGTCTAAGCCAATTGCTATCTACTGTTCGCCTTGTACAAAAGCATTTGAACCAACAGTTATATATTGATGGTGTTTTACTAACAATGCTAGATGCACGAACAAACCTTGGCTTACAAGTTATAGATGAAGTGAAAAAATATTTCCAAGATAAAGTATATAAAACGATTATTCCTCGTAATGTGCGTTTAAGTGAAGCACCTAGTCATGGGCAACCAATTATCACTTATGACGCAAGATCTAGAGGTGCAGAAGTTTATTTGGAGATGGCGAGGGAAGTGATTAAAAATGGCTAAAGGTTTAGGGAAGGGCATTGGTGCACTATTTCCAGGAGAGTCATTAGAACAAAGTGGGCAAGTGGAAGAAATCCAATTAGATTTAATTGTTGCAAACCCATTTCAGCCTCGTAAAATTTTCGATGAGGAAGCTTTACAAGAATTAGCAGATTCGATTAATGAGCATGGCATTTTGCAACCAATCGCTGTAAGGAAAAAGGGGCGTAAATTTGAAATCGTTGCAGGGGAACGTCGATATCGAGCGTGTTTACTAGCAGGTTTAGATGTTATTCCTGTAATCATTAAAGAATTATCAGACGCACAAATGATGGAACTAGCTATTCTAGAGAACCTTCAGCGCGAGGATCTAACAGTCATTGAAGAAGCAGAGGCCTACCAAAGCTTAATGGAAAATTTACATTTAACACAGGAAGAGCTATCGAAGCGTCTAGGAAAAAGTAGACCACATATAGCTAACCATGTTCGCCTCCTTGCTTTACCAGAAGATGTCCGAAAATTTATGAATGATGGCACACTATCTATGGGACAAGGCAGGGCATTACTCGGCTTAAAAAATAAAAGACGAATCTCTGAAGTAGCCATGAAGGTAATGAAGCAAGGTTTAAATGTTCGCCAAGTTGAAATGTTAGTACAATCCTTAAATGAGGAAGTTTCACGTGAAACAATTCCGCCCAAGAAAAAAGATATATTTGTGGCGGCGAAAGAATCTCAATTAAGAGATTATTTTGGAACAAATGTTCAAATTAGAAAGAATAATAATAAAGGGAAAATTGAAATAGAATTTTACTCTGAAGATGATTTAGAGCGCATTTTAGAAATCCTCAATGTACAAGAAGAATAAATGATATTTATATAATTTAATCAGAGCGCCAAGCAAACAGGCGCTCTCTATTTTTTAGAGAGAAGGAAGGCAAAAGGGTGGTAATACTAGGGGCATTGATTAATGCTGTGCTAATTATAGCAGGTGCATTAGTGGGGCGAATTTTCAAAAATATTCCTGAATCTATGAAGTCTACTGTCCTATCTATAATTGGTTTAGCAGTCGCATTATTAGGGATAAAAATGGGATTTGAAAGTGATAATTTTATTATCTTAATCGTAAGTTTAGTGGTGGGTACTGTAGTAGGTGAGTGGTTAGATTTAGATAAGCAAATGAATCGCCTTGGCAAATGGGTAGAGTCATTATTTCGAACAAAACGAAATGACCAAAATCAAATTAGCATTGCAGAAGGGTTTGTCACAGCTTCATTAATCTTTGTTGTTGGCTCTATGGCTGTTATTGGTGCACTTGATAGCGGTCTTCGTAATGATCATAATGTATTGATTACAAAAGGATTAATAGATGGTTTTACATCCATTATTCTAGCATCCACATTAGGTATAGGTGTATTGCTTTCAGCGATACCTGTTTTTATTTATCAAGGATTAATTGCAGTTTTTGCAGGGGTCATTAGTTCTTTTATATCTGATGCTGCTCTACAAATGTATATTACTGAAATGACAGCCGTTGGCGGCGTTATGATTATGGCAATAGGGTTAAATATAGCTGGTTTAACTAAGATCAAGGCTGCTAACTTGCTGCCAGGTATCGTCATTGTTGGTATTATGGTTGCTTTCTTCTACATTTTTCAATGAATAACGGTGGGCAGCCAGTAATAATGCTCTTGAAAGCTTTTCAGCCATAGCATAAGAAATATGAAGCCTTGTATTTTGTAAAACAAGCATTTCCATAAAACCTCCAATATTGACGATTCCTTTAATGGAAATGTCACCGATTGGGGGTAATTCTTTTTTTACAGCCTTCCCAGGAAAAATAGGACCACTTTGAACGGAAATATGACCGACATTTTGTTCACTACCAAGACAGGCATCAATCGCAATAATGAATGGTTTTGTAGTATGATTGTGTAGCTGTTGAATAGTAGAATCTAGATTTAGAGCATGTAGCGGATCTTCTAAAGAACCGACAATTTTATAGGGGAAGCTAACGGACTTATTTAAAAAGCTACCCGTTAACGGTCCAAGCGTATCACCTGTACAACGGTCGCTGCCAATGCAACAAAAAATTAGTCGTTCATGATGAAACGGTATATATTCTAAAAATAATGTACTTAATTGCCAAACAGCATTTTTACTTTCGTGATGAAGGGAATAAGGTAGTAACAAATTTGGTATAGTATTCATAAAAAAACTCACTTTCTTTTTATTTTTAGAAGTGCTCAATTTTTATGCAGTATACGCAAATTTTTAGCAAGTTATTCAAGAGGTGGAAACGATGGAATGGAATAAGAAATTAATGGAGAGATACTGGGAAAAGCTCACATCTGACAAACTTTGGGAAAGTGTGATAGATTCTTCTATTGAGATTATGCTAATTTTACTAGCATCCTGGATAGCTGTAAGAATGGGTAAAAAATTAATTAAAAAATTATTTTTAATCCGCATGCGTTCCCCATTAAATCATTCAGAACGACGTCAACGTACTATTTCCAGATTATTACAAAGTGTGATTTCCTATGTTGTTTATTTCTCTGCAATCATTGGCATTCTATCTTCTTTAAATATAAAGGTAGCCGGTCTTTTAGCGGGGGCAGGGATTGTTGGTTTAGCCGTCGGTTTTGGTGCCCAAAGTTTGGTGAAAGATGTTATCACGGGCTTCTTTATTATTTTTGAAGATCAGTTTGGTGTAGGGGATTATATAAAAATTAATGGAGCAGAAGGTACAGTTGTAGAAATTGGTTTACGTACTACGAAAATTAATGGGGGGACTGGAGAGCAATTTATCATTCCTAATGGTGCAATTGGTGAGGTCGTCAATTACTCTGTAAACAACTCCAAAATTTTTATAGATTTACAAATGACCACGGATGCGGACTTTGAAAAAGCAGAAACGGTTATTAATCAGTATTTAGAATCTTTACCAGAAAAACATAAAGAATTAATAGCGGCACCAGTGTTTTTAGGTGTACAAAATGTCAAAGGTACAGAGGTAACGATCCGCATTACTGCTGAAACATTACCGCAGCAACAATATGGAGTGGCTCGTAGTATTCGCCGAGATGTGACAAAGCTTTTTGAGGAACATCGTATACCAATGGCTCATCCAAAAATGATGTTCTATGACAAAGGTGAGGGGAGAAGTGAGTAGGGTGGAAGAGAAGAAATATGGTTTAAATGATATTGTTGAAATGAAAAAGCAACATCCTTGTGGTACGAATAAATGGAAGATTATTCGTATGGGTGCCGATGTTCGAATTAAATGTGAAGGTTGCCAACATAGCGTAATGATTCCACGTCGAGAATTTGAGAAAAAAATGAAAAAGGTTTTACTTTCTGCTAGTGAGGCTTAACTTCAGGCATATTAGACTTTTTGTAAGTGAATCAATATAATAGAAAAGGTTATATGAGAGAAAATTTGAACTGATTATAGAAAGGTTGTGTCCATTCATGGCATTAACAGCTGGAATCGTTGGTTTACCTAACGTTGGAAAATCAACATTATTTAACGCAATTACAAAAGCGGGCGCATTGGCTGCAAACTATCCATTCGCGACGATTGATCCGAATGTCGGTATCGTTGAAGTACCAGACGCACGTTTAGATAAATTAACAGAATTAGTTGTACCTAAAAAAACAGTCCCAACTGCATTTGAATTTACAGATATCGCTGGGATTGTAAAAGGTGCTTCCAAAGGTGAAGGTCTAGGAAATAAATTTTTAGCGCATATCCGTGAAGTAGATGCCATTTGCCAAGTTGTACGTTGTTTTGTAGACGAAAATATTACACACGTATCGGGTGCGGTGGATCCAATTGATGATATCGAGGTTATTAACCTAGAGCTAGCACTAGCCGATTTAGAATCAGTAGATAAACGTATCCAACGTGTTAGCAAAATGGCCAAGCAAAAAGACAAAGAGGCTATGATTGAAGAGCCAGTACTTTTAAAAATTAAAGAGCAGTTAGAGAACGGTAAACCAGCGCGTGCTGCAGAGCTTTCAGATGATGAACTAAAGGTAATTAAAGGTCTTCATTTGCTAACAATTAAACCAATGCTGTATGTTGCCAACGTTTCAGAAGATGAAGTGGCGGATGCTGACAATAATGAATATGTCAAAAAGGTCCGTGAATATGCATCAGCTGAAGGTGCTCAAGTCATTACAATTTGTGCAAAAATCGAGGAAGAAATCTCAGAGCTAGACGATGAGGAAAAGGCTATGTTCTTAGAAGAATTAGGAATTAAAGAGTCTGGTTTAGATCAGCTCATCCGTACTTCTTATGACTTATTAGGCTTAGCTACGTATTTCACTGCTGGTGTACAAGAAGTTCGTGCATGGACGTTCCGTAAAGGGATGAAGGCACCGCAATGTGCAGGAATCATCCATACAGACTTTGAACGAGGCTTCATTCGTGCTGAAACAGTTGCTTATGATGATCTTTTAGAGGCAGGTTCTCAAGCAGCGGCTAAGGAAGCTGGTAAGGTACGTCTTGAAGGTAAAGAGTATGAAGTTCAAGATGGCGATATTATGTTATTCCGCTTTAATGTATAAGACAAACAGAGGGCAATCTTAGTGATTGCCTTTTTTCAATTATTATTTTATCTGAATTTTTAGTGTATGGGAGTGACATCAAATGAACGTAATGGGACTAAAAGAACGTGGTCTAGAGTTTGAGCAGCTAGAAAGATTACCCCAGGATGTCCTAGAGTTTATGTATGAACAGAAATTGTTCAAATTGTTCACTGCAAATGAACTAGGAGGTAAGAATCTAGATTTAGTAGAGGGAATAAAAGTGTTTCAACAAATAGCTGCCCTCGATGGTAATGTTGGGTGGCTTGTGACAATCGGGACGGGAGGTAATGCATTTATTCCAGCATTTAGCCAAGAAATGTGCGAAAAAATCTTTACCCCTAAAAATGCAGTTATCGCAGGTAGTGGTTATCCAACGGGTGTAGCTGTAAAAGTAGAAGATGGTTATGTAGTAACAGGGCAATGGAAATATTGTAGTGGTTCGGACTATGCTACAACCTTTACAATGAATTGTTTGATAGAGCAAGATGGCGTGAAAACAGACAAAATCATTAGTTGCTCCTTAGACCGTCAAGATGTTGAAGTTTTAAATGATTGGCGCGCAATGGGCTTGAAGGCAACGGCAAGCCATACTATTCGCGTAAACAACGTATGGATACCTCAAGAGGCTACTTTCCAAATAGGTACGATCAGAAATAGCTATGGGAATGCTGTACATACCTTTCCATTTACAACCTTTGCAGAGGCTTCCTTTTTAAGCGTTTGTCTAGGGATAACTGAAAATTTTTTAGAAGAAGCATTTATTTTAATCAAGCAACGCAATCATGATGCTCATCGAGCTGAGCGTATGGGAGCATTACAATTTTTACTCATGCAGCAACAGAAGCATTTTAAACAATTTGAAAAGCAGTTCTATACTACCTTGTCGGTATATTGGCAAAAGCATCAGCGAGATGAATCATTGACAGAGGAAGAACTAACACAATTTACACAAATGAGTAAAGAAATTGCAGCTGCTTGTATAGAGATTGCCAATAAATTAATACGTAATCTTGGCATGGATGCTATTACAGAGACTGCCCCAATAAATCGCATTTGGCGGAATTTGTATACAGCTGCACAGCATGGCTTTTTAACTCCTTAAGAGTTATGATTAGACTCTGTCATTTTTACGAACGGACAGAGTCTAACTTTCGTATGTATCTTGCCTTGGTGAACGGTCGTTTTCTATATAAACATAAAGCTTCGGTAATTTAGGATCATCTTGCACTAAGGCGTTATTAGGATATTTTCGTAACTCCTTATACATAGCAAAGTCACCTACTGCACCTGCTATTAAAAAGGCTCCTACCAGTATTAAAATGGTAGTATTAAAATAAAACCCTGCAAAAGTAGGAAGAACGCCAGTCGTCCAAAATGGCAGCAATAATGCTCGTTTCATGGCGTGATTATATAGAGGCTTTGTAGTAGTTGCATAGGCAACACCTAGCTCTAAGTTTATGCCATATTGTAAAGACTTCAAAGGTACTTTGCCAAAGAGCATAAAGCCAAGTAAATGAAAAGCTTCATGCAAAATAATAAAAACTACATACAGAATAACAAATAGTACTGTACCACCAAGGATAGCCCAAAAAGAAAATTGAAAATCTTTAAAGCAAATATATTGAATGGCTATAAATAATATGACAAGACCAATTGTGATCACAATATTGTCGATCATTAATTTTTTTATATTTAATTCAATAACAATAGGTTCTTTATTCGGTAGCACGAAAGTTCTCCTTTCACGAATTAAACAGGTTATGTCCATTATATAAAATGAATTGTCAGTTTGCGACTTGAAAGAAAAGTACCTATATGTTACAATTCATTGATGTGAGTAATAATTAATTACTTGCTCCTTGCTCCCTTCATATAGGAGAGCCTAGTCCATAAGGAGGTGTAAACAGATGAGAAAATACGAATTAATGTACATCGTACGTCCGAACATTGAAGACGAAGCGAAGAAAGCTCTAGTTGAACGTTTCAACGAAGCTTTAACTTCTAACGGTGCAGAAGTCATCGAATCTAAAGAGTGGGGCAAACGCCGCTTAGCTTATGAAATTCAAGACTTCCGCGAAGGTTACTACCAAATCGTAAAAGTAAACGCTACTTCAGATGCAATCAACGAGTATACACGTCTAGCTAACATCAGCGAAGACATCATTCGTCACATTGCAGTTCGCCAAGAAGCTTAATATTGAACTATTTTTAACAAAACGCTGAAAAGGAGGTTGCATTCTGATGATAAACCGTGTCGTATTAGTTGGAAGACTAACAAAAGATCCTGAGCTACGTTATACACCAAATGGAATTGCGTCTACAAGATTTACAGTTGCTGTGAATCGTGCATTCTCAAATCAACAAGGTGAACGTGAAGCTGATTTCATTAACTGTGTTGCATGGCGAAAACAGGCTGAAAACCTAGCGAACTTCATGCGAAAAGGAAGTTTAATTGGGGTAGAAGGTCGTATCCAAACAGGCAGTTATGAAGGACAAGACGGTAAGCGAGTCTATACAACAGACGTTGTGGCGGATAGCGTACAGTTTTTAGAACCACGTAATGGTAGCGGTGCTCCTGCTCCTCAATACGGTGGTGGACAAACTTACGGTAATAACCAACCGTCATATGGCGGTGGTCAACCACAACAGCAGTTTGGTGGCGCTATGCCAGGACAGGGTTCCTATGGCGGCGATGCTTATCAGCAAAATCAACCACCTATGAATCAGCCAAACTATACACGTGTAGATGAGGATCCATTTGCTAATAGCAAAGGACCGATAGAAGTATCTGAGGATGATCTTCCATTCTAATGCTTCTACAATAAAAAAAGGTAAGGAGGAGACACACTATGGCACCACGTCGCGGAGGCCGCAAACGCCGTAAAGTTTGCTACTTCACTTCAAACAATATTACGCACATCGACTACAAAGATGTAGATTTATTAAAAAAATTCATCTCTGAGCGCGGTAAAATTTTACCACGTCGCGTAACTGGCACAAGTGCAAAGTACCAACGTAAATTAACTTCAGCTATTAAAGTATCTCGTATCATGGGATTACTTCCATTCGTAGCAGAAGACAAATAAGATTGATGACGTTAAGGGATTGACCTTACATCAATTTTGAATACCAGCATATTACGATATTCGTATCGGGTATGCTGGTTTTTTTTATCGAAAATTGAAGTAGACGTTTTTTAGATAAAATTCATAATAAAGCATATAGTGATCTAAGCGATTTTTGTTCAATACTATGAAAAAATGGTACAATAAAGGGTAGTAAGTTTGACTGAAAAAAAGGAAGGTTTTCAATGCCGAATAATCAAACAAAAGCGCTTGTCCAAGGCTCGATGATGGTTGCACTTTTTACAATATTAATGCTGATTTCCGCATATGTACCATTCGTTTTTATAGTAGCTTTAATATTCGCTCCACTACCGATTGCTTGGTATAGTGCAAATTACAAACGTTCTTCATCAATACTCGTTGCAATAGTGGGCTGTATATTAACCACTATAACGAGTGGACTATCGATGCTACCATTTGCCTTTGTAATGGGGTTGCTGGGCGTCGTAATGGGTAACGCCATTTATCAGAAGAAGAGTAAACTTTATTTATTTATGTCAACAGGGATTGCTAATCTAATCTCGATGGCACTTGTTTATGTTGCCTATGTAAAACTTGCAGGAATTGACTTTATTAGCATGAGTCTAGAGATGGCTCGCAAAAATTATGAGCAATCAAATGAATTTGCGAAAAATGTTACAGGGCAAGTGGCGATAAAGCCTGAACAGCTAGAGGCTATGTTTAACACGATCGAGCTGACAATGCCTGCAACAATAACAATATCAGCATTTTTTGCTGCATTTATTATCATAGCGCTAAATTTACCAGCTTTAAAACGACTTGGCGTGGATATTCCAAAGTTTGCACCATTCCAAAATATGCGCTTACCACGATCTATTTTATGGTACTACATGATTGTTTTATGCATTAATTTATTTATGCGTCCAGAGGCTGGTTCTACACTAGATATAATCGTCTTGAATGTTTCTTATATTTTATGGGTGCTACTCATTCTACAAGGGATATCATTTATCCATTATTTCATTTCTAGAAAAGGGATGCCAAATGGGGTTAAATGGGTTGCTACCGTGTTAGCTATTCCATTATCATCCTTCATGATCTTACTAGGTATCGTTGATTTAGGTTTTGACGTACGTTCACTTGTAAAGGGGAAGACTAAAGAATAAGGGGCTGATTGTAATGGGGACTTTTAGAAAACGACCAATTCGCTATCCGCTTTTTGTTCTTTCCATTTTTGGAATTGTGACGTTCGTACTTCTATGTATTTGGAATATCGGGATAGGTATAGGTTATGGAATAGGTTTTGCTTTACTGATGGTCTACACATGGAAGGTGGAAAAGATTGCTTTTGAAGAAACTGAAAAGCATATAGAATCCATTTCATTCCGCATGAAAAAAGTAGGGGAAGAAGCATTGCTTGAAATGCCAATTGGGATACTGTTGGTGAACGAGCAATATGAAATAGAATGGTCGAATCCATATATGCAAGGTATCTTAAATATGGAATCATTAGTCGGAGAAGGGATTGTTAATATTTCTGATGATATCTACGTACTAATGAAGACTGAAGAAACAAATGAGGCTACAATTACATTACGTGATCGTAAATATCGTGTTTATTATAAAAAAGAGGAACGATTACTATACTTCTTTGATATTACTGAGCAGATTGCTATTGAGAAGCAGTACTTTGCAGATCGTACAGTTATCGCTATTTTATTTGTTGATAATTACGATGAAATCACACAGGCCATGGATGACCAACCACGTAGTTTAACGAATACAATGGTTACTTCAATCGTCAATGAATGGGCTGCTGAGCATGGTGTATTTGTAAAACGAATATCATCAGATCGTTTTTTAGCAGTATTAAATGAATCAATTTTAACAGAGCTTGAAAAGAAAAAATTTGCTATTTTAGATGTGATCCGAGAAAAAACAGCGCAAAAGAATTTATCTTTAACATTAAGTATTGGTGTAGGAGCGGGTTCGTCCTCCCTAGTGGAGCTTGGCGAATTGGCACAATCAAGTCTGGATCTCGTATTAGGACGTGGTGGTGACCAAGTTGCCATTAAGCAACCTACAGGGAAGTTAAAATTCTATGGCGGGAAAACGAATCCAGTTGAAAAACGCACACGTGTTAGAGCTCGCGTCATCTCACATGCATTACGTGATTTAATTCAAGATAGTGATCAAGTATTTGTTATGGGACATAAAAGCCCTGATATGGACTCGATTGGTGCATCTGTCGGTGTTCGGAAAATGGCACAAATGAATGATGTGAAGGGCTATGTCATCATAAATTTCGATGAACTAAATGGTAGCGTTACCCGTTTAATGAATGAAATAGAGAGTAAGTCGGATTTCTATGAAAATTTCCTAACACCAGAGGAAGCTGCAGGGAAAATGACTGAAAAATCCTTGCTTGTTATTGTAGATACACATAAACCTAATTTAGTTATTGATTCACACCTATTAAAGCTAGCTGAAAAGGTTGTTGTAATCGACCATCATCGACGAAGTGAGGATTTTATTGAAAATCCAACACTTGTTTATATGGAACCGTATGCCTCATCAACTGCTGAGCTGGTAACTGAATTATTAGAATATCAGCCGAAGCGAGCAAAGATTAATATGCTAGAGGCTACTGCACTCCTAGCAGGTATTATTGTCGATACGAAGAGCTTTACACTTCGAACGGGTGCACGTACGTTTGAAGCTGCCTCGTATCTACGGACGAATGGTGCCGATACAGTATTAGTGCAACGTCTTCTAAAGGAAGATGTAGACACCTATATTGAGCGATCAAAAATAGTGCAAACGGTTAAATTCGTAAAGCCAGGAATTGCTGTAGCTGTAGGTGAGGAATCGAAAGTGTATGACTCTGTCTTAATTGCACAAACAGCAGATATTTTACTAACTATGAAGGATGTTGGTGCATCCTTTGTTATTGCACATCGGGCAGATGGAAAAATAGGAATTAGTGCCCGATCACTAGGCGAAGTCAATGTCCAGCTTATTATGGAAAAACTTGGCGGTGGGGGTCATTTAACGAACGCCGCCTGTCAAGTCGAAGCCAAAACCATTGATAACGTGAAAACACAATTAGAAGAGGCCATAGAAGAGGTCTTTGAAGGGAGTTCTGACTAATGAAAGTAGTATTTTTAAAAGACGTTAAAGGAAAAGGAAAAAAAGGTGAAATTAAAAACGTAGCAGATGGTTACGCACAAAATTTCTTAATTAAAAATGGCTATGCAGCAGAAGCAAACGCTCAAGCACTCAGTCAATTAGACGGTCAGAAAAAATTAGAAGAAAAAAATGCTGCAGCTGAACTGGCTGAAGCACAAGCGTTAAAGGAAAAAGTAGAAACATTAACAGTTGAGCTAAAAGCAAAATCTGGTGAAGGCGGTCGTCTATTCGGTTCAGTGTCTACCAAGCAAATTGCTGATGCCCTACAAAAGGTACATGGCATTAAAATTGATAAACGTAAAATGACTTTAAATGATGGTATTCGTGCACTAGGCTTTACAAATGTTCCTGTAAAACTACATCATGAAGTAACAGCTACATTAAAAGTACATGTAACGGAAGAATAAGGAGCGACGATCCATGAACGAACCGATGATGGACCGCGTTCCACCGCATAACCGGGAGGCGGAGCAATCGGTTATCGGTGCAATTTTCCTTGAGCCACAATCTTTAATCACAGCATCGGAAATTTTATTGGCAGATGATTTTTATTTAAACGCCCACAAGAAGATTTTTGAAACAATGCTGCGGTTAAGCGATCAAGGAAAAGCGATAGATGTTGTTACAGTTACAGAAGAATTATCAGCTAAAAAAGAGATTGAAGACGTTGGCGGGCTATCCTATTTACTAGAGCTCGCCAATGCTGTCCCTACAGCTGCCAACGTTGCTCACTATGCTAAGATCGTTGAGGAAAAGGCACTATTACGTCGCTTAATTCGTGTTGCTACTAAAATTGTTGAGGATGGCTACACACGAGAAGACGAAGTAGAGGCATTACTAGGCGAAGCAGAGAAAAAAATGATGGAGGTTGCCAATAGGAAGAATGCGGGGGACTTTAAGCATGTGAAAGATGTGCTAGTGGAAACCTTCGACAACATTGAGCAGCTTCAATCACAAAAGGGAGATGTAACGGGGATACCGACAGGCTTCCGTGATTTGGATAACATTACTGCTGGCTTCCAACGTAATGATTTAATTATTGTAGCTGCCCGTCCATCCGTAGGGAAAACTGCCTTTGCCTTGAATGTTGCGCAAAGTGTTGCCGTACAGGCACGAGAGAATGTGGCAATCTTCTCTTTAGAGATGGGGGCAGAGCAACTTGTCATGCGTATGCTATGTGCAGAAGGAAATATTGATGCACAAGTTTTACGTACAGGTGCTTTAACTACCGAAGATTGGGGTAAACTAACTATGGCAATGGGGAGTTTATCGAATTCAGGAATTTTTATTGATGATACACCGGGTGTACGTATTAATGAGATTCGTGCAAAATGTCGACGTTTAGCTCAAGAAAATGGGCTTGGAATGATCCTGATTGATTATTTACAGCTTATTCAAGGTAGTGGGAAACCAGGCGAGAACCGTCAGCAAGAGGTATCAGAAATTTCACGATCGCTAAAAGGACTAGCACGTGAATTAAAGGTACCTGTTATTGCCTTATCGCAGCTATCTCGTGGAGTGGAGCAAAGACAAGATAAACGTCCGATGATGAGTGACTTACGTGAATCTGGAAGTATTGAGCAAGATGCTGATATTGTAGCCTTTTTATACCGTGATGACTATTACGATAAAGAGTCTGAAAGTAAAAATATGATCGAAATTATTATTGCAAAGCAACGTAATGGTCCGACGGGGACTGTTACACTTGCCTTTAAAAAAGAGTTCAATAAATTCATTAATGTGGATTGGTCACAAATGCCACCGCCACCGTCACGTGATTAATCATGTGCGTCATTCAGATAAAATTGCCTCTACAAATTAACCTTAGACTGAATTAATCTGAATGTTCGATAATATTCATACCATTCTGTTATTAAACACGAACGTTGAATCAGATTTTTTGATTTTATGTTCGTGTTTTTTCACTATTTTTTATTGACGAGGTGTTTCTATCATTGTTACAATGATTGAGGCTAAAAAATTGAGATACACAGGTATCTAACGGAGGTGCTGATTATGACATCAGTAGTAGTTGTAGGAACACAGTGGGGAGACGAAGGAAAAGGTAAAATTACGGATTTCCTTTCGCAAAAAGCCGATGCAATCGCTCGTTTTGCAGGTGGAGATAATGCAGGACATACCATTAAAATAGATGGTGAAACATATAAACTACATTTAATTCCATCAGGTATCTTCTATAAAGAAAAAACTTCAGTTATTGGTAATGGGTTAGTTGTCAATCCAAAATCAATAGTAACAGAACTAAAAGGCTTACAAGAGCGTGGCATTAATACAGATAATTTACGTATTTCTAATCGTGCACATGTTATTCTGCCGTATCATATAAAGCAAGATATTGCGGATGAAGAAAGCCGCGGAGATAATAAAATTGGGACAACTTGTAAAGGGATCGGACCATGCTATCAAGATAAAGTAGCTCGTATTGGTATCCGTATGGCTGATTTACTTGATAAGGATATTTTTGAAGAAAAACTACGTCATAATTTAGCCATTAAAAATAAATTATTCGAGAGATTTTATGAAGTCGAAGGTGTTACTTTCGAAGAAATTTTTGAGGAATACTATGGTTATGGCCAAGAAATCGCAAAATATGTGACAGATACATCTAAAATTTTGAATGATGTAATTGATGAAGGCGGTAAAGTATTATTTGAAGGCGCTCAAGGTATTTTGCTTGATGTCGATCAAGGTACGTATCCATATGTTACATCTTCAAATCCTGTTGCAGGCGGTGTAGCAATTGGTGCTGGTGTGGGTCCTTCACTTGTAACAAGCGTTATTGGAGTATCTAAAGCTTATACATCACGTGTAGGTGATGGTCCATTCCCTACAGAATTATTTGATGATGTAGGTCAGCAAATTCGTGAAGTTGGTCGTGAATATGGTACAACAACAGGTCGTCCACGTCGTGTAGGTTGGTTCGATACGGTAGTTGTTCGTCACTCACGTCGCGTAAGTGGTATTACGCATCTAGCACTTAACTCAATTGATGTTTTATCTGGTTTAGAGACAGTAAAAATCTGTACAGCCTATAACTATAAAGGTGAAACAATTACAGAGTACCCAGCAAATCTTCATATTATTGAACAATGTGAACCAATCTATGAAGAGCTTCCAGGCTGGTCTGAGGACGTTACAGCATGCCGTACTTTAGAAGAGCTACCTGAAAATGCACGCCGCTATGTAGAGCGTGTTAGTGAATTAACAGGTATTCAAATTGCTACTTTCTCAGTTGGTCCTGCTCGTGAGCAAACAAACGTATTAGTAGATGTTTGGGAAGCCAAATAAAATAAGTACAATAAAAAGGGCGTGCCATAGATGGTACGCCCTTTTCTTAGTGAATATCCTTCTTTTTGAAACGACCGCCTTTTACCTCTGCTATATTACCTATGGCTAAAAATGCATTGTCATCGATATCCGCAACGATGGTTTTCAGCTTCGACTCTTCCAAGCGAGTAATAACAGTAAAGATGACCTTTTTATCATTTCCCGTATAAGCCCCTTCACCATGAAGGAAAGTGACACCACGACCAAGTCGATCCATAATGGTTTGTCCAATTTCATCAATAGCATCACTTATGATATAAACTGATTTTGATTCTTCCAACCCTTGAATGACAATATCAATCATTTTATACGCAATATAGTATGCAATGATGGAGTACATAGCTTGTTCCCAGTTAAATACAAATCCTGCTATTGCAAAAATAATAATATTGAAGAACATGATGATTTCTCCAACTGAAAAAGGAGTCTTACTATTAAATAAAATTGCCAATATTTCAGTTCCGTCTAAAGAACCGCCATAACGAATGACAATACCGACACCAACTCCTAATATCATCCCACCAAAAACTGTGGCCAATAATGTATCTTCCGTAAATGGATGTAGGTTATGTAAGGCAAGTGTTGCAGTAGAGAGTACAGTAATACCAAGCCCTGTAGACAGTGCAAAGGTTTTACCAATTTGTTTGTAGCCTAAAAAAATAAAAGGTAAGTTTAAAATGAAGATGAAGATACCAAGGGGTAAATTTAATAAATGAGATGTAATAATGGAAACACCTACGATGCCTCCATCCATAATGTGGTTGGGTACTAAAAATAACTCTAAGCCCAAAGCCATAATGATTGCACCTAACGATACCATAATAATCCTTAGAAATGTTTTACGCATATTACTTTTCTGATGCCGCAACATTTTTGCTGCCATATCAGAGGTCTGTGAATCACTCAATTTAATCGCTCCAATCCATAATGTTCCTTCTTTTATAGTTTATCGGAATATTATAAAAGTAAAAAGTATTATGCCTAAATTCACTTGAAAAAAATAATAGAATACTATACAAATGGCCAAGTATCAGATTTTTAATACAGTAAATAATGTTGTTCAGTACCCATTTTATGAATAAAAATACAGTATTTATCAACTATATAAAATATATTCTATGTAACAATTAGTAGATAAATAATACATTTACATTACAAAAGAGTGAAATCATTCAAACGCAATTTTCTTTATGATACATTATAAGGGTGCAAAAATTCCTTGTGGGTAAATCATCCTATCACAAGGGAAAGTTGGAAGGGGCTTTATTGATGAATTCGTTTTGGAATAAAAAAGAAGAAAACAATAGATTCACCTACAATTTTTCTTCTTTTAAAAAGGTCTCGATCATTGCAGTATTAATGACGAGCCTAACGATAAATATGGGTTTTGCTAAAGAACATACGAAAGAAAATTTAAATAAAATATACCATGTCTATGTGGGAAATGATTATATTGGTGCAGTATCTGACGAGAATGCTATTCAAGAAGTTATTACATCAAAAGAAAAAGAAGCTAGTCAGCAATTCAAAGAGTTATCTATGGATGCTAGCTCATCTGTTAAAATAATCCCAGAACAAGTTTTTACGAATGAAACAAAAGATGCAGAAACAATATCAAAATTGAAGCAATCTTTAGTAGCAAAATCGGATGCTTTTACATTACTAGTAAATCATAAGCCAGTCGTCTCATTAAAAAATACGGAAGCCTATGAAAAAACGGTTCAACTGTTGAAGCTACAATATATTTCTCAGCCAGAGTTAGATAAATTAGCGAAAAACCAACAATCTACAATTAATTTACCAGAATTACAAGCAGGCGAATCACGACTTTTAGATATTTCATTTAAACAGGATGTTTCGGGAATATCTCAAAAAGTTACACCAACTCAAATCTTAACACCTGAGCAAGCCGTAAACTATTTAATGACAGGCTACCTGGAACAAGATAGCTATAAAATTCAATCAGGTGATGTATTAGGTTCTGTCGCAAAAAAACATAATTTAACAACAAGTGAGCTGCTAGATTTAAACCCTGATGTAACAGTTGATACTGTTTTACAAGTTGGACAGGAATTGAATGTAACAGTGGCAAAGCCATTTGTAAATCTTGAGGTTAAAAAGAAAAAGAAAGTAGCAGATGTGATTCCATTCAAAAAAGTAGTGGAAGAAGATCCTACTATGTATAAAGGTGAAAAAGTCATCAAGCAAGAAGGCGCTAATGGTAAAAAGGAAACAACATACGCCCTAACGTCTGAAAATGGTAAGCAAACAGCAAAAGTTGCATTAGAAGAAAAAGTTACCCAAGAGCCAGTGGACCAAATTGAAGTAGTTGGGACAAAGGTAATCTCTTCACGTGGTACAGGTGAATTTTCATGGCCAGCAGTAGGAGGCTATATCTCAAGCGGTATGGGCGAACGTTGGGGTGCCTTCCACCGTGGAATCGACATTGCTCGTCCAAGTAATTATAATATTTTGGCGGCTGATAATGGTGTAGTTAGTGCAGCTGGTACGTCTGGTACTTACGGTAATCGCATTGTTATTAATCACAATAATGGTTATACAACGCTTTATGGACATCTATCTTCTATTAATGTTGAAGTAGGACAAGTAGTGGAAAAGGGCTCTGTTATCGGTATTATGGGTTCTACTGGAAATTCGACAGGCACACATTTACACTTTGAAGTTGAAAAGAACGGTTCATTAGTTAATCCGTTATCATATGTAGGCCGATAAACATTTTGAATAGTAGACAGTCCAAATAGTGGGCTGTCTTTTCTATTATTTCCCGAGAAATACTTGTTGAAATATAGCCTATTATGTCAAAGTATTTAAAGTGATTGATGAACGATTAATGCAAGGAAACTGAAAGCATGATAGAGTTAATAGTAGTGAACTTACAAATACAACATGTTTAAGAATAGATAAAAAACGAAAGGGAGAGAATGAATGAACAAAACGATTTTAGTTGTTGATGATGAAAAACCAATCGCAGATATTCTGCAATTTAATTTAATAAAAGAAGGTTATAAAGTGATATGTGCGTATGATGGTGATGAGGCACTAAAGAAGGTTGAGGAAGAGCAACCAGATTTAATGCTATTAGATATCATGCTACCAAAGCGCGATGGTATGGAAGTATGTAGAGAGATACGGAAAAAATATGATTTCCCTATTATCATGCTGACGGCTAAAGGCTCTGAGATTGATAAAGTATTAGGCTTAGAAATGGGCGCAGATGATTATGTCACTAAGCCATTCAGTACACGAGAGCTTATTGCTCGTGTAAAGGCCAATATGCGACGTTTACAGGTTGCTGCACCTGCAGCAGAAGAAGCAGAAGAGGAATCAAACGAAATTGTTGTAGGATCTCTTGTTATCCAGCCAGATGCTTATTTAGTAATGAAGCGCGATGAGGCTATTGAGCTTACCCATCGAGAATTTGAGCTACTACATTATTTAGGTAAGCATATTGGACAAGTAATGACACGTGAACATCTTTTACAAACGGTATGGGGCTATGACTACTTTGGCGATGTTCGTACTGTTGACGTAACAATTCGTCGTTTGCGTGAAAAAATTGAGGATAATCCTAGTCACCCTGCGTGGATTGTCACAAGACGTGGTGTAGGTTATTATTTACGAAATCCTGAACAGGAGTAATAGGAATGCAGAAAGTGAGCTTCTTTAAATCCATTCATGTCAAACTAGTGCTGATTTACATTTTATTAATATTGCTTGCTTTACAAATTATCGGTATTTATTTTGCCCGCCAGTTAGAACAAAATTTGAAGAGCAACTTTCAAGATTCTATTTTTCAGCGAGTTGACCTGATGCAATATAGTCTTCGTGAGGAAATTTTAAAGGAACGCGACGAAAGCATGCCTAAACTAGAGGAAAGCTTGAAGTCAATCGTTACGGAGTTTTCAACTGGTTTAAGAGACGTTTCTAATGGTGATATTTTAGAAATTCGTGTCATTGATGATAGACAAAGAATACTTGCCACATCTGAGCTCGAAAATCAAAATTTAATAGGACAACGCTCTAACACAGACCTTGTGCGTCGTGCGATATCTGCTGAAACACTCTTTGATATTATAAAACTCGATAACAAAACAAGGAATCGAGTATGGGTATTGGCGAACCCGATTCGAGCTGGTGCAGGGCCGGATGATGAAATTATAGGCGTTCTATATATTGAAGCGAATATAGAGTCCGTTTTTGAACAAATGAACGAAATTAACCGTATTTTCCTTGGCGGCACAGCTATGTCGTTAGTCTTTACTATCTTTTTAGGTATTCTCGTTGCTCGAACAATAACCCAACCAATTGCTGATATGCGAAAGCAGGCTCAAGCGATGGCAAAGGGCAACTATTCTCGCAAGGTAAGGGTATATGGTACAGATGAAATAGGTCAGCTTGCCGTTACCTTTAATCATTTAACCAATCGTTTGCAAGAGGCACAATCCACTACTGATGCGGAGCGGCGAAAGCTAGATTCAGTCCTTAGTAATATGACAGATGGCGTTATTGCGACAGATCGTAAGGGACGTATTATTTTAATTAATGACCCGGCGCTGGAGTTACTGCATATTTCAAGGGATATTACACTAGGTCGTCCTATTGCCTCGGTATTGGGCATTGATCAGGAATATAGCTTTGAAGATTTAATTCATATGAGTGATGCTATTAATTTAAATTTCAGTACATCAGATGCACCTTATATATTACGTGCCAATTTCTCGGTTATTCAAAAAGAGACAGGCTTTATTAATGGTCTTATTACTGTATTACACGATATAACAGAGCAGGAAAAGATAGAAATGGATCGTCGCGAGTTTGTATCGAATGTATCCCATGAATTAAGAACACCATTAACAACTATGCGTAGTTATTTAGAGGCACTAGCAGATGGGGCATGGAAGGATGAAAATATTGCTCCTACATTTTTAAACGTAACGCAAACTGAAACAGAACGTATGATTCGACTAGTCAATGATTTATTGCAATTATCACGAATGGATAGTTCAGACTATGAGTTAAGCAAAGATATTGTCTTATTTAATTCATTCTTTAACCGAATTATCGATCGATTTGAAATGTCTAAGTCTGATAAAGTACAGTTTGCACGATTATTCCCTGAAACCTCCTTTTATGTTGAAATTGATACGGATAAGGTGACACAGGTCATTGATAATATCATTTCGAATGCCATCAAATATTCTCCAGATGGCGGAAATATTCGCTTTGGTTTCACAGGGCAAGGCGACATGCTAAAAGTCATGATTTCAGATGATGGCATGGGGATCCCTAAAGAAAATGTAGGCCGTATTTTTGATCGCTTCTATCGTGTCGATCGTGCTCGTGCTCGTTCCATGGGAGGAACAGGCTTGGGGCTTGCTATTGCGCGGGAAATGATTGAAGCGCATGGCGGAAAGATTTGGGCAGAGAGTGAGGAAGGGCAAGGCACGACAATTTTCTTCACATTACCATATGATGCAGATGAATTTGGTGAGGCAGGTGAGTGGGAATGAAATATATAGAGCCAGTTAAATCTGTTGTTTTATTTCTACTTGTCATGCTAAGTGTGATTCTAACTTTTTTGATTTGGACGTACACACCAGATTATAAATATATTGAAAATACGGAGCGGAAGGAAATTTTAATTAAGCCGCAAAAGGAAATGGAGGATATTATTCGTCCATACAAGACTATTTTCCGTTTCGATGAGGGTTTTACAGGCACAGTATCTAATAATGCCATGAAGAATTTGATGAAAACTTTTAAAGGCTGGAACGTTCTAGATTTAGAGCCTGTTAACAACAATCTTTCGCCAAACTATGTAAATCAAATTATTGGCGCAGACCATCGAATGACGATCTTTTTCACTGGTGAGGTTCCATTTTCAGCCTTTAACACCATTTTTCAATTTGCTGATAAGGAGTTACCAGAAACAACCTTCAATCGTATGATTATTGACTGGAGTAATTCAAGCACCAAAGAGTTAATGGTTTATTACATTAGTAGTAATAACCAATCATTATTCCGCTCACATGTAAGCGTGCCAAACATGAACCAATTTATACAGGAAGTCATAGAGCCTGCAAAAAAATATGGCACGTTTAAAGAAATTGAGCGAGAAAATCAGACATCACTTTATGTAGATAACAATAAAATGGAATCTGTAAAATTTACGTACTATATTGAAGAAATCACACCAGAATTATTTAAAAATGTGTTATTTACAGATCCAAATATAGTGCGGCGCAATGTTGAAAGTGCTTCTTCTGAAAAGTATACAGATGGTATGTCATTAATGACATTAGATACAAATCTAAAGTCATTAAACTATGTTTATCCAGCTGCAGAAAGCAGTATTAGAATAGAGCCTTCAAAATTGCTAAAAGATAGCTTTGAATTTATCAACGAGCATGGTGGATATACTGCCGATTTCCGTTATGCTTCAACGAACACAAATAAAAATCAAATGGACTATCAATTATATTTACAAGGTTTACCGGTCTATAGCAATCATGTCATTACTCGAATGACGACAATTTGGGGAGATAGCCGGATTTTCCATTATAAACGTCCATACTTCTCATTAGATATGGACATTGAAGCAGAAAAGGAAATCAAAGAATTATCGTCGGGAGCAGATATTGCTGAGAGATTAAAAGTTGGGAATAATATTGCTCTAGCAGATATCGATGAAATTGTTTTAGGTTATTATTTAACACAAAATCAAGAACTAAATATATTTACATTTGAACCTTGTTGGTTTGTCATCCGTAATGGATCTTGGATTAAGCTAACTCCTGAAGTTTTAGGAGGTGTTAAAAATGGATTGGAATAGAACGAAATCTATTTTTATATTCGTTTTTTTAATTCTAAACATCTTCTTATATTCCCTTTATGTAAATCGCTATAATGAGGCGAAAGATATTGAGGTTCCGGGCGAAAAAACAATAGAAGCTCGTTTAAAAGATGATAACATTACGTATGGCTCCTTACCAAATAATATTGAGTTTGCTTCTTATATGACAGCTCAAGTGCATAAATTCACCACAGATGAATTTAGTAATAGTAACCAACAAATTACATTTAGGGATAATACGAATACAAAAGTTCGTGCTATTTTCTTAAAGCCTGTTAAATTACGAAATGTGAGTGATGATGCAAGCTTTACGGATTTTGCTGTTGCAAACGTAAATGAGGGAGCATCGTATGCCTTATGGAAAGTAGATCGCGAAGAGCGCATCGCAATTTTTTTCCAGAAGACTAATAACCGGATGTTCTATTACAATGGTTCATTAAAAATTAAATGGAATACCAATAATGAAGTAACTATGTATGAGCAAACAATGATTGATAATATTGAAGAAATGGAACAACAGGAAACTGTCATTCCTCCCCTTCAAATTATTCAAACTTTATATGCAAAAGGACCGCTCAAGCCAGACTCACGTATTACGCAAATGAAGTTAGGTTACTCAACACTTGTTAAATTGACTCGTACACAGGTATTAGTGCCAACATGGGAAGTACGAGTGAAATTATCGGATGGAGAAACAGAAGAGTATTTTGTCAATGCAGTCGAAGGCAAAGTCATTGAAATCCAGGAGGACAAGCAAGAGGGCGAAGAAGAAGACTGGGGAGTTGAATAATGCGATTTAGTGTTTTAGCAAGTGGCAGTACAGGGAATTCCATTTATGTAGAGAATGACGATTATGCCTTTATCGTGGATGCTGGTCTTAGTGGGAAAAAGATGGAGCAGCTATTTACAAAAATTGATCGGAGTATGAAGCAGCTTAGTGGAATTTTCGTTACACACGAGCATAGTGATCATATTAAAGGAATAGGTGTACTGGCACGAAAATATAATGTACCGATTTATGCAAACGCCAAAACATGGCAGGCGATGGACGGGCTAGTTGGTGATATTCCTGTAGAGCAACGTTTTGAATTTGACATGGATACAGTGAAGCATTTTGGCTCTTTAGCCGTTGAATCTTTTGCAGTTTCACATGATGCAGCAGATCCAATGTTCTACACATTCCATGAGGGTAGTCGCAAGCTTGTTATTATTACAGATACAGGGTATGTTAGTGATCGTATGAAAGGTATTATACGCGGAGCAGATTCCTTCGTTTTTGAAAGTAATCATGATGTTAATATGCTTCAAATGGGACGTTATCCTTGGTCCATAAAACGCCGTATTTTAAGCGATGTAGGACATGTGTCCAATGAGGATGCAGCAATTGCAATGAGTGAGGTCGTATTTGATAAGACGACCAATATCTATCTTTCGCATTTAAGTAAGGATAATAATATGAAAGAGCTGGCGCGCATGAGCGTGTCACAAACCTTACAGTCCTGTGGCATTATGGTTGGCGAGCATGTCCATCTTTTTGATACTGATGCAGAGGAGCCAACAAAATTAGTAACGGTTTAACGACTCGTTATTTAGGTAAAACTTAAAGCTGTTCGACGCATTTGAATAAATGCGTTGGGTAGCTATTTTTATGTCCATTTTATTTGTTTTTCATCTGATTTTAATGTTTGAATCGTAAGATTAGGGTAACAATTAACAAAAGCAGTAAAGGAAAGGATGAGGAACATGAGTTACTTTCAAGATGATGATAAAAACAGTGATTTCCTAAAAAATGATGAAATACCGAAATCACCTCTCCAAGAAAGACTAGAGCGCGAGGAGCAAGAAATGCAGACCAAGCGTCATAAAAAGAAAGGTGGAGGCGGAGGAAAAGGTGGCTATTTCTTTAGTGGCTTGGTCGGCGTCATTATAGGTGCCTTACTTGTTTGGCTGATGTTGCCTGGTCTGGTCAATCAAATGCCTGGTACAACATCAAGTAATACAGGTAAAAATAATACGACCATTGATCAAGTTGCCACAGAGGTAACAACGGATGTTACAAAAGCCGTTGATAAAGCTTCTCCAGCCGTTGTGGGTATTACTAACATTCAGGAAGTAACAAGCGGAGGATTTTGGAGCCAGCAATCAACAACAACAAAAGAAGCGGGAAGCGGTTCAGGTGTAGTGTATAAAATTGAAGGTGACAAAGCCTTTATCGTAACAAATAATCACGTTATTGAAGGGGCTAAACAACTAGAGGTCACAATGCCTGATGGAACAAAAGAGCAAGCCGAGCTAGTGGGCCATGATGTTTGGACAGACCTTGCCGTTATTTCAATTAGCTCAAAAAATGTAAAAACAGTAGCGACATTCGGTAACTCCGATGTGTTAAAACAAGGGGAAACAGTTATAGCAATAGGTAACCCACTTGGCTTAGATTTCTATGGCTCTGTGACAACTGGCGTTGTTTCAGGTAAGGATCGTTCTGTACCAGTAGACTTAAACGGTGACGGCACAGAAGATTGGCAGCAAGAAGTATTACAAACGGATGCAGCCATTAATCCAGGGAATAGTGGAGGAGCACTTGTCAATTTAGCTGGAGAGTTAATAGGGATTAACTCCATGAAAATTGCAGAATCCTCAGTGGAAGGTCTAGGTTTCTCTATTCCAATTAATTCAGCCATTCCGATTATTGAGGAGCTAGAGAAAAATGGTGAAATGAAACGTCCAACAATGGGAATTTCATTAGCAGACCTAACAGATGTTCCAGCCTTCTACCAACAACAAACATTAAAATTACCAGCTGAGGTGACAACAGGAGTTGTGATTACAGATGTAATGAATAACTCACCAGCATCCAAAGCAGGAATCCAACAATATGATGTTATTGTGGAAATGGATGGTCAAAAAATAGAAACTGCCATTGATTTACGTAAACATCTATATAATGAGAAAAAAATCGGTGATCAATTAACATTAAAAGTTTACCGCCAAGGTAAATTGGTAGAACTTACACTTACATTAACAAACGGTAATTCATTGTAAAAAGGGTGAATAGCAGTGGGGATTGAAAAAATCTCCGCTGCTTTTTTGTGGAGATAGAGAAGTCCTTTAATAAAATATTGTGGATAACTAGAAAATTATGAATACTGATTATATACAATAAACAGTGAGGAAAAGGCACTTCTTCCATACATGCTATTCCTTTGATACAATAGGTTGTGGATAACATAGACTGAAATGTGAATAAGTTTGTGGAAATTTCGGAAAATAAGGAGACAACAAAAAATGGAAAAATACAGCTGTGAAAGCCATATAGAACACGCTTTAGACATGTTTGTAGCAGAGCAAAAAGTGTTCCCAATTATGGATAAAATCGAAGAGGAAAAAAAGTTATCCACAAAGTGTAGCTACTGTGAACAGCCAGCAGAATATATTGTATCAAGTAAATAACTTTACACAATATATAGCAATGGCATGTGGATATGTTGATAACTTTTGTGGATAATTTGTTTGTAAATGAATTGTAAAGGTGGATAACGTGTGAATATAACGATTGTATCAGTCGGCAAGTTAAAAGAAAAGTACTTAAAAATGGGGATCGATGAGTACGTAAAACGACTAGGTGGCTATGCAAAAATGGATTTGATTGAGGTACCTGACGAAAAAGCACCCGAACAACTTAGTGATGCTGAAATGGATATCGTGAAGAAAAAAGAGGGAGAAAGGATACTAGGCAAAATTAGTGCAGACACGTATGTCATTGCTCTCGCTATCAATGGCAAAATGAAAACCTCTGAACAAATGGCGACTGATCTTGAATCTCTCATGACCTACGGCAAAAGCAAAATTGCCTTCGTCATCGGCGGCTCCCTAGGCCTACACGAAGACGTCCTAAAAAGAGCCGACGAGCAACAATCCTTCGGCAAAATGACCTTACCGCACCAGCTCATGAAACTGGTACTCGTAGAGCAGGTTTATCGAAGCTTTAGAATTATGAAGGGTGAACCGTACCATAAGTAAGGGAGGTTTTTCACTCATATTTAATGTAATAGCTTATGCCTTTTCTTTTACTAGTTGTTCCGTTGCATATACGTGAAACCAACGTTCACTAGTGTGTAAGGAAGCTCAATTTAATAGACTGATAACACAAAACGAAAACTCCTCAGGTGATTTGTCTCGACAACAATTACGATTCGTGAGTTTTCGCTTTGTGTCGTTTTTTGAAACAATCTTTATAAGCGAAGGCTTTCGAAATTGTATCTAGAATGTTTCGTTCAAAGCACGCCGTAATTGCCAAAAATCATCTTGCACTTTAAGGGTGCTTGCTTTTCTTACATCGATAAATGTACGCTATTTTCGAACTTCTGGTTAATCCTCATTTACTTGTCTAGGGATAGCATAGGCTTTTTCACTTTTTTGCTGAGCGTTATAGTTTGATCCTAAAACACCTAGTAGAATAATGATTGTACCGAAAATATGATAGGATTGAATCGTTTCGTTTAAGAAAAGGACGCCAGCAATAATCGTAATTAATGTAGCTAAATTATTAAAGACACTCATTTTTGACGCTTCAATTTGCGAAAGTGCATAATTGGAGAAAAAGGAAGTTCCTAAAGATGAAAGTGCTCCAAGGTAAACAATAGCGATGATAAACGTTCCGCTTGAGAACGGTTCGATGAATTGATGCATCGTTTTCGTTATCATATGACTTCCAATAGCTACAATGTTAAAAAAGATAAAGCCAAAGAGCGTCATAATGTAAGTTATCGTAAAAAATGAGTAATGTTGCACAAGTTTACGTGCTAAAACGGTATTGTAAGCACCAGTAAGGGCTGACAGTAACATAAGGAAAATTCCTTTTACATTTTGTGAACCTGTATCTGCTCCATTCATAACAAAAATGAAAATGACGCCTGAGACTGATAATAACACCGAGACCTTTTGTAATGGTACTGTATGTTCTCTCAAATATACTGATGCTAAAATCAAAGTGAAAATTGGTACAGTAGCTAGAATAATACCGGCTTCTGAAGAAGAAGCATAGACTAGACCGAACGTTTGAAATGTGAAAAACAAAGTAGGATAAATTAAAGCTAATGGAAGAATCTTACACACGTCCTTCTTTGTCACATTTAAGCGAATCTTTTTCAAGACAATAATAGCAGTAGCGATAACAAAAGCTATAGAAAAGCGGTGTGCCAGTGTATCAAGCGGTGAAGAAGCAACAAGGCTCAGTTTTACGAACATAAATGAAAAGCCGATGATGAGTGCATACATGGTTGCTGCGAAATAAGCTTTTGTTTTTTTAGACATTTTTACAAAGACTCCAATCCTTTTATCGTGCATTATCGGGCAGTAACACCCCCACCTCAAAATTGAGCTGTCGGCAAAAAAGTTAGGTGGGAGATAAAAAAACTACCACGGATTAAAGTTTTACTTTCGTAGGTATATTAACGAAACACTTTAAAGCGCTCTTCATTTGCCAAAAATTCTTTTTCACTTGGCACTGCTTCAATACTTCCGAATGGCATTTGTGCAGTTAATTTCCAATTATCAGGGATTCCCCATTCGTCTTTCACATTTTGATCGATAAGTGGGTTGTAATGTTGAAGGGAGGCACCTAGTCTTTCTTGGGCTAATGCCATCCATACAGAATGCTGCGCAATTCCGGTTGCTTGTTCAGACCAGATAGGGAACTGTTCTGCATATAGAGAGAATTGATTTTGATACTGTTGAATGACGTCTTGGTCTTCAAAAAATAAAATGGTAGCGAAGCCTGCACGGAAAGAGTCTAATTTTTCTTCTGTTCGGGCAAAGTTTTCTGCTGGAACAATTGAGCGTAACTGTTCTTCAACTAGATCCCATAATTTATCATGATGTTCGTTAAATAAAATTACTGCCCGTGAAGTTTGTGAGTTAAAAGCAGTTGGACTATGCTTTATTGCCTCCATAATAGTGTCTTGAAGTTTTCCTTCAGTCTGTTCTACATTTTTTCCTAGAGCGTAAATTGAACGCCTCTTTTCCATCAATTCAATATATCTGTTCTTCATATTTGTAAACTCCTTTTCTAATAATTTTTCACCACAGTATCCTACCTAAGTTCCTTTCCTTTTTAATACGTTCATTGTAAAATTCGAAGTATAATAGTTCAATACTATTTTTTCTATACAAACAATAGGTTTTGGCTATAGAAAAGGAGGAATTGATATGGAGATTAGACAATTAAATTACTTCCTTATGCTGTGTAAGGAGTTACATTTTTCTGAAGCAGCTTTTAAATTGGGGATTTCTCAACCGACATTAAGTCAGCAGATACGTGTTCTAGAGGGCGAAATAGGGGCACCATTATTCGATCGAATTGGCAAAAAAACAGTGAAAACGGAAGCTGGTGAGTTACTTGAGCACTATGCTCTAAAAGTTCATCAGGATTTAGAAAATGCCAAAAAAGCTATCTCTGATTTGATAGATTTTAACAAGGGACATTTACGCATCGCAATACTGCCTTCAGATCTTGATTATCGCTTAACAGAGATTTTAATTGATTTTCGAAAGGAATTCCCCAACACAAAAGTGCAAGTATTTCCGACAATAGAAAGTTTAACAAAAGTGCTAGGTAATGAAGTTGATATTGGCATTGGTTTAAAGGTAGAAGCAAATTCTCATTTAGAGCGTATTCCATTCTATACGGAGAGGTACAGTTTATTTGTGAATGAAAGTCATGACTTATCTCAGAGGAGGAGCGTCAAACCAGAAGAGTTGGTAGATATACCACTTGTTATGTATCCTCAAGGGAAATGTGGTCGTGATCTAATCGATAAATGGTGTGATAGGCAAGGAGTAACGATTAATAGTGTTATGGAAACTGGCTCGGCTACATCATTATTTCAACTCGTTCAAAAAGACATTGGTGCTACTATTCAACCTAGTCAACTTATCGAAAACTTCCAATCGCTAGGTATTCGAGCAATACCCATTGAAAATGCACCAACGAGGGAACTTGATATCTTCTATCGTAACGACAAATATTTGAGTAAAGCAGCTGAAGGTTTCATGAAAAGAGTTATAGAACGATTTTAGAAGTTGAGCACTGATTTACTTCTACAATCATTTGAACAATTCATCGACATGTTAAAATCGATGCGCACACCTTTCAAAATTCAAGAGCAAATGAATGCTTTAATGAGTTGGAACGGAAGGGAAGCACAAGCATTACACCGAAGCGTTCATGGTGCGTTGTTACATGCAATTTTTATTGGAATTCACCCAATTATTGATGAAATGGTCGTACATCAAGATTGTTGTTAAATTTAGAACTAATGAATTCTGGCTATCCACATTATTATTCAAATAGAAAATAGATTGGCGTATTACGATGCATTAGACAAAGCACATACGACATTAAGGGGACATTGTAGAGCTTATTGAGAAGGAAGTTGAGGCTTCGTTAGACTTTTATACGAGTGCTGTGTGATACTGCTAAGTCTCCGGCAAGCGTAAAACGTTCATAGGATGAGAGCTGCTGCTCACTAAAATAAGCAAGGTCAATATCGCTATCATGACGAGCAGTCCCTTTGGCAAAAGAGCCGAATAAAATAATGAACGCTGGATTCAATTGTTCATTAATTGTTTTTATTAACTGCTGTTCAACTTCTCGATTTAACATGCTATCACCGTCCTTTATTTTTTAAAGGTTAGACGAAAAAACCGCACTTAAATCCATTTCAGTGAACCATATCATAAGTAAGTGCAATTCATTGGAACTATCACCAAGAATTATGCAACTGAATAAATAAGCCAAAAAAGAACCTAATCGGGTTCTCTCTTGGCTTTTGAGGCTGGTTAGTCTAATATTGTGACCTTTAATTGTTTTACGCCAAAATTAATGGCATCTTGTTGAGAAGGGAAAAAGACATCGATTCGTTTTCCTTTAATGGCACCACCAGTATCCCCTGCAATTGCTTCACCATAGCCTTCCACATAAACTTTACTACCCAATGGAATTACAGCTGGGTCAACTGAGATGACCTTCGCATTTGGATTGGTTTTAAGATTCATGCCAGTAGAAGTAATACCAGAACATCCCTCACATGAAGCCGTATAGGCTGAAGCTTCCACTATAATTTCTTTTGAAGCAGTTTTATTTGTAGAAGAAGCATTGGCTTCAGGAGCATTCCCCTTTGAAGCGGTAGTACTTGTTGATGGAGCAGTTGCTTCAGGAGCACTATCCTTTGAAGCAGTAGTACTTGTTGATGGAGCGGTCGCTTCAGGAGCACTATTCTTTGGAGCTGTATTATTTGTTGATGAAGCAGTTTCTTCAGGTTTACTTTCTACTGCAGTTGTATTATTTGTTACTGAAGTTGTCGTTTCCTTTGCTGCATGAGCTACAGGCTTTATTGGTTTGTCAGTTACAGCCTTACTTGTTTTCGTACCATCGATAATCGATAGATGTAAACCGGGATGAATAAGGTCCGTCTGTAATTGATTCCATTCTTTAATTTGTGAAACAGAGACTTGATGATCTAGGGCTATATCCCAAAGAGTATCTCCTTGCTTAACGGTATATTGTTGTGCAATGGTAAGGACATCACCAGGGTGAATAAGGTTAGTAGTCATATGATTCAATGTTTTAATATTTTCTACAGAAGTATGATGTGTACGAGATAAATCCCAAAGAGTATCACCTTTTTGTACGTTAATTGTTGCAGCTTGAGCATTAGCACCTAAAGTTGCCGAAAGCATTGCAACTGGTACAATTGAAATTATTTTTTTTAGCATGTATTAATCCTCCGTGTGCGTTCTTAGTTGTTAATGTAGAATCATCGTAACATAGATTTTTTTGAGAAAAAGAACAAGGAGATGTTAATTTGATTTCGTCCATGGCATTTATATTGCAATAATATTTCTACATTAAATAAATTTCGTAAGTGGGGGATAATCATGTCAGTTGTGGATCTGTTAGCTTCTCAACTAGGTCGAAACGATGAAGAGCCAAATATAGAGCTGGCACATAAATTGATTCATGAAGAAAATGATGCGGGTATAGAAGAAATAATTGAAAACTTAACGTGCCAAGATAAAAAAATTCAATACGATTGTATGAAAGTAGCGTACGAAATTGGGCAAGTTAAACCAGAACTAATCAGTAAGTATGTCCTGACTTTTATAGAGTTGCTAAAAAGCCCTAATAATCGTTTGGTCTGGGGCGGGATGATGGCATTGGCAACGATTGCCGAGGTAGCATCAGAAACCATTATGGCTCATCTAGCTATATTAAAAAGTGCGATGAAAGTGGGTTCAGTTATTACAATTGATAAAGGTGTCCTCACTCTTGCGAAGCTAGCAGCTGTCAGTAAAGAAAACAATGATGTGATTTTTCCAATATTACTTCATCACCTTGAGAATTGTAGACCAAAGGAAATTCCTCAGCACTCGGAAAGTACGCTGTTAGCCGTAACAGATGAAAATAAAAATGAATTATTGAAAGTGTTACGAAAAAGAGAAAGATACCTAACAGCACCACAATTAAAAAGAGTCAAAAAGATTTATAAATCATTAGAAGTTTAATGAAAGTAAAAATTTTCCTTTATGTGCCGTACCTTTAATATAAATTTTAGCATCAGTGATGTTATTCAGGTATTATTGAGTAATATTCATAAATAAAAGCCACACTTGGCAGCGTTACGAAGATCCTCATCATATGTAAATGATGTGATTTATGAAAGATAAAGAGGTACAGATTTTTATTAAAAATGGTGAAAATATCAATGGCCTTATAAGAAAAGCCAAAAAGAGAAATTGCACAGAGCAATTTCTCTTTTTGCTTGTTCTGAGGTAAATTATGCCTTAAGCATGATAACTTCAGTATTATTTTTATTACCATTACCATTGCCATTGCCATTGCCATTGCCATTGCCATTGCCATTGCCATTGCCATTGCCATTGCCATTGCCATTGCCGTTACCATTACCGTTACCATTACCGTTACCATTACCATTACCATTGCCGTTACCATTACCATTACCATTACCATTGCCATTGCCATTGCCATTACCATTACCATTACCATTACCATTACCATTACCATTACCATTACCATTACCATTACCATTACCATTACCATTACC
>NZ_JBWKZL010000010.1:51039-204740 GCF_059424475.1 Lysinibacillus sp. GW247-5R2A
ACCATTACCATTACCATTACCATTACCATTACCATTACCATTACCATTACCATTACCATTACCATTACCATTACCATTGCCATTGCCATTGCCATTGCCATTACCATTACCATTACCATTGCCATTACCATTGCCATTGCCATTACCATTACCATTGCCATTGCCATTGCCATTGCCGTTACCATTACCATTGCCATTGCCATTGCCATTGCCATTGCCATTGCCATTGCCGTTACCATTACCATTGCCATTACCATTACCATTACCATTACCATTACCATTACCATTGCCATTGCCATTGCCATTGCCATTACCACTGCCATTGTCATTACCTGGCTTTTCAACTAACACATCAAATGTTAGTGTGTGGTTACCATACGTTACCGTAATCGTCGTAGTACCTTGACCTTTTCCTTTTACAACGCCTGCATTGACAGTAGCTATTTTAGTATTCGCTACTTCATAGGTTGCAAGCTTGGTAACATCTTTTTCTGTTGTTTGACCATTAACAGTAGTTACTTCAGTAATCTTCACGGTAACTTCTTTACCGATTCTTGTTTCAACCTGTGCTTGGTCAATTTCTAGTGTTACTTTTGGTTCAACAACAGGTGCTTTAACTGTAACATTTACCGAAACAGTATTTTTACCGTATGAACTAGTAATGGTAGTCGTACCTTCACCTACTGCAGTAACTAATCCATTTACTACTGTTGCAACATTTTCATCTCCAACAGCATACGTAGCTTTTGATGTTACGTCTTCCTCTGTTGCATCACCTTCTGCAGGTGTTGATGTTTCTGTTACCTTAAGCTGTGCAGTTTCCCCAGCTGTTAGGTCTAGCTCAGTTGGATTTACAGAAAGTGTTACTACTGGTTCAACTATTTCTTTTTCATATATTTTTGCTTCCCCAACATTCCCGGCAGCATCCGTAATTACTACAGATACAGCATTAGTTTCCGCTGTTACTGGGAATGTGAAGCTACCATCTTGATTTAATTCAAAAGCAACAGGTGCTTTTACTTGGCCATTTACCGTCGAAATATAGGAAGCTTTTAATTTATCATTTAAATTGTAATGTAAATCATATAAAGCTAATTCTTCATTGTAGTCGATATATTTATCTGTTACTTGTCCTGTAGCGACGCCATCGGCTACTGAACCCGTAATTTCTGGTTTAGTCGTTTTCACAATAATTGGTCCAACATAGTCGGAAACCGTACCTGATGCTGCAAGACCTGTAAAGTCAATTGTATAGAGACCATCTGGAATCGTTGTGGCAGGTTCTGTTCCCCATGGTTTGTACTGCCCACCAATATTCAGTGTGTAAGAGCCTTTACCTAGCGCTGTACCTGCATGGAGATAACCAATGTAGCCGTCTCCGTATTCGCCACCTTCAGGATTCATAATATCCCACAGCTCGATATAGTTAGTTGTTACATCTCCAGTTAATGTGAATGAAAGGACTGCTGAATCTTTCACGCCATCTCCGTTAAAGGATAGGTCTGTTTCTGTAATCTTGTAATCTTTAATTTCCGTTACTGCCTCGCCACCAAGGTCAGCTGCGAACGGTAATGAAATTTCTGTTTCTCCTCCATTGATATAAATATAGCCTAGTATTTCAGAGCCGTTTGGTGCTGTAGCTTGTGAAGCATTTAATGTAATATTTAACACTTGCTCCCCGTTTAAATTAAATGTCGTCTGATCGACTGTAACCGTTGCATCACCAAATGTTTTGGTCACATCAACTGAAACGCTATAATTACCACCGTTTCCTTTCATGTCTTTTACTAGAACTTGTTTCGTTACAGAAATATCCTGGTCCTTCAGTGATTGTGGACCGAAAGTAACTGTACCTTTCAAGTTTTCAGTAATGGCACCCGTTCCATCTAAAATTGCGGTATCAAGTGCATAAGCAAGAATTTCTGGGTGCGCTGCAGCGTACGGATTTACACGCCCCGCACCTTGAGAAAACACATCGTATGTTGTTTTATCTAAAACCTTGGCCGTATTAGAAAGCGCCACTTTTACATCAAACGCATTCCAATTAGGATTGGCTTGTTTAACTAATGCCACAATACCTGCAATATGCGGTGTGGCCATAGAAGTTCCTGTTTTACGGCCATAAGCCTCTGCATAATCCACATCAGGGAAATCTTTTTTATACATTGGAATTGTTGACATAATATTTGTTCCAGGTGCACTTACATCTGGTTTAATATCAAAGTTTGGAGTAGATGGCCCACGTGAACTTGAAGAGTTTACATCATCCCCCAGTGTCTTTGTGGAAGCAAATTTACTGAAGCTTATTTTGCCCGTTCCGCCTGCTAATGCAGCGCGCATGGCATTGCCATCCGTTTGAGACATATCAAATGTTGGTAGATATTCGAATGCATCACCAAGGAATGTGCCTGAAATATCTGGTGCATTTGATCCACCTGCAAAGTTATGAATAATGGTTGCGACAGCTCCATTTGCCTTTGCATTCGCAATCTTATCAACGAAGGCGATACTGCCACGAGAAATCAATGCCACTTTACCGTCTACATCAATTCCTTCAAAGTCTTTTACTTCTCCATTTCCTGGAACAGCAACTACATCAAATTCTCCTTGAAGCTGTGTAGCTACATTTTTTCCGAAAGTAGTTCCCATTAATGGAAGCTGTTTCGTTAAATTGTAGTTGCCAATTGTCACTTTCACTTCCCCGTTGTACATGATTTCAGGATTTGTTGTGTTACCAACAGCAATTCCTAGACGAGCGGTTGCAGGCGTCCCCATTGTTCCACGATTCGGACCAGAGTTCCCTGTTGCAACTACTCCGATTGTTCCAGCTATCATCGCATTATTTATAGCAAATGAACCAGCATCCGTTTCAGTGTTAGCCCCCCCGCCAAGTGAAAGGTTGATAATGTCCATTTTTTCAATGACAGCTGTTTCAATTGCTTTAACAATACCTGAGGTAGCGCCACTTCCATATGCCCCAAGAACACGGTAAGCATAAAGGTCTACTTTTGGAGCGATCCCTTTAATGCCGTATTCGTTAGCGCCGATTGCCGCAATTGTTCCAGCAACATGTGTACCGTGAGATGTATAGAACGCGCTTCCTTTTTCATTAAATTCAGGTGTCCCAGCTGGACGCTCTGAAGGCGATGTTTCCGAGGCATCATTATCAGCCCGAGGCTTCGTGTAAGTCGAAGAGTTTGGAATAAAGTTCTTTCCGCCTTTATAAATTCCAGCGAATTCAGGGTGATCTGTATCAATACCCGTATCTAATACAGCTACTTTTATTCCTTGTCCTTCAAGCCCTTCCTTCCAAAGCTCTTCGATGCCAAGAAAAGAATTACTTGTATTCATTTGAGCTTCTAATTGATCTTCCTTTATAAGTTCTGATGATTTCGTCGAATCATCTTCTGATGCGTGAACAATGACATCAGGTTCTATTAATGTAATTCCTTCTACTGTAAGCAGTTTCGGGAGATCGTTTGCTTTCACAGTTGCCGCAAAACCGTTTAAAACAGTATCAAATGTGTATCCTTGAGTCATTTGAACCTTTTTAGTAGCTAACTCTTTTTTTACTTGTGCTTGCTGTACTTTTACATTGGAGCGAACTACTTTTGCTTGGGCATTAGAGAATTTTTGGCCTTTGATTTCGCTTATACCTTGCTCTAGTGCAACAGGCTTTTCAGATAAATGAACAATGACTGCAACCTGTTGATTGCCTGATACATCTTGCAAGCTTTCGTGGAGAGTTGGACCATCTTTAGACAAGCTTAGCTGTTCAGCAATAGCCGCCTTTAGTTGGATAATACTTTCACTTTGACTATCCTGCTTGAATGGTTTCGATTCTTCAGCACTAGCACTCGACAATGGAACCAATAAAGAGAGCACCATAACGAAAACTAGAATACTACTAAAAAACTTCATAAACTTAAAATTTTTCAAATCTCATTTCCTCCCCTACCTTTTATTGTCACACTTTTCAGTTTAGTGTGATATTTCCAATTTATCACAATGGAACTAATTCGAGTATCGGAATATTTAAATATTCTGAAATATTGATAATTAGTATCATTTTATGAAAGATAGATTAAATCTATCTTCCTAGTAATGGAATAAAAAAGTAGAACTTTCAAATGAGAAATACCTATCCAAATTTTCTCAATTAATCCTATCGAAACAGATGAAGTAGGTATAGATGGCTGTAGTAGCTTATAAAAAACGAGGGAGGCCAATAGGAGGAGTGATTGGGGGGATTATTTAATAGCTTAAAAATAAAAATAACTGGCGACTTTTTTACAAATCGCCAGCTAAAAGTATGTGGTAAACTATCTCATCAGTAAATGTCATTTGATTTTTTATGCAGATTGTTTTTGGTCTAAGTGATGACTAAAAAATGTTAGTAGGCTTGCACAGATCGCAACGAGCCCACCGACCCATGTTACATTCATTAAATTCCCTTGATGATAAACAATTCCGCCTAATGCAGATCCAAAGGCAATACCTACGTTACTCGCAACGGGCATAAGTGAAGCGGCTAATCCTTTAGCACTAGGTTGGTAAATTTCAGCGAGATCAATTAAATATAGCTGAGTTGATGTTGTTAACAGGATGGCCATTAACGACATTAATCCAATGTTGACTAGCCCTAAAATCAAATGATTGGTGGTCCAAAATAAACAAATTAGCACAATTGCCTGCACGAGAAAAACAAAACGAAGGCGACCGATAGCATTGTGATTGGCAATTTTACCCGCTAGAATATTACTGAAAATCGAAATAAACCCATATCCAAAAAGGATAAGACTAATAGAATTATTTGGAGCGCCCATTCCGTTCAAAATAGGAACAAGGTACGTAAAGACCGCATAAGTTGCACCAAATCCTAGAGCAGGAATGAAAAAGGCCATTAAAATACGTGGCTTGATTATGAGAGAAAACTGATCCCGTATGGAGCTACGTACTTGACTAAGCCCTTTTGGCAAGACGAAGAAGGATGCCCAAAACGCAACCCCTCCTAGTAAAGTGGTTAACATGAAAGTGGCATTCCAACCAAACGAGTTAGAAATTACAATACCAATTGGTACCCCCACGACATTTGCCAGTGTGAATCCGCCGAAAACAAATGAAATGGCAAGTCCACGTTTGTTACTCGGCATGGTTTCACTTGCCACAATCATAGCTAGCGAAATTAAAACACCTGTTACAACAGCAGTCATAATACGAAGTAGCAGCAGCATAATGTAGTTCGTAGAAATGATACACAAAGCATTGAAGACGATGAAAGCTCCTATCAAAAACAACATCCATTTACGCTTTGGAAAGTGACTTGTTGCGGACATCACGAGTGGTGTAGCAACAGCAAATGTAAGGGCAAATGCAGAAACGAGTGTGCCTGCTTTTGCATTTGTCATTTCTAGACTTGAAGAAATATCAGTTAAGATTCCGACTATGACAAACTCACTTGTCCCCAACACGAATGTTAATGAAGTAAGTGTGAAAATAAGTAACCAATGTCTCTTGGATAATTGAGTGTGGTGCATAAATACCTCTTTCTTAGATGAAAATAAATGTGTCACAGAGTAGATAAACAACCTAAACATCATATCATAAAATATTTTTACAAGAAAAATCTTTCTAGATTGCATGGGATTATTGGATTCCCACTATCGATATGGCTACTAATTCTAATAGCTACATCAACTATAGTTAAACATCATTCCGGCTTCCTTACATTTTTTCTTAAAGGAGGAATTTACTAAGTTTGGTCGAAATTTAACATGAAGAAAGCTTGTTCAAACTGCCGTACTAACTACCTTTAAAAAAGGAAAGGGAAGATTCCTGATGATTCAATTCCAAAACCATACTATTACAGTTTTTCAAAGTGCATTATATATGACAACCTCGGCAATCATTCAAACGAATGAAGCAATCATTATGACAGATCCTAATTGGTTGCCTAGCGAAATTCAAGAAATTCAAGATTTTATAAATAACATTCAGGGTGACAAACAACTTTATATTATTTATACCCATAGTGATTTTGACCATATAATTGGTTCAGGAGCGTTTCCAGAGGCCAAGGTAATTGCCTCTAAACGATTTGATGACAATTCGAATAAAGCAGAAAGCATTCAGAAAGTTCATCAATTTGATCAGAAATATTATTTACATAGGAGTTATTCGCCTGTATATCCTACAGTTGATATTGTCGTTTCAGAGGATGGATATACAGTAGAGTTAGATTCGATTACGATGACCTTTTATCAAGCCCCTGGCCATACAGATGATGGTTTATTTACAGTGATAGAGCCATACGGGTTATTTCTTTCGGGCGATTACTTATCCGATGTTGAATTTCCGTTCATCTTTAGCAGCTATAAGGATTATATGAATACGATGAATAAGGCTGAAAAGATTTTACATAATCATGCCATCACAACCCATATTCCTGGTCACGGAACGACGACCCAAAATCAACAAGAAATTCAAAAAAGAATCGATCGCTCAAAGTATTACCTAACTCAGCTTCCGCAAGATAAAGGGGAGTTAGAGAATTATTTAAGGAGCGAGTATTCATTTTTTGAGGGAATGAAAAGCATTCATACTGACAATAAAGAGATGATCTATAAAGAAAGCTCAGAAGAGAATTTGTAGTCTTCTAGAATGCATCGACATGTATGACAAAGCAACCAAAAAGGAGATTGGCTTGCAGTAGCCAGTCTCCTTTATTATGAAAGCTTACTTGGTTAATTCGTTTCCAGTAAACGCTCTAAGTAGTTCACGTACCTCATCGGTAGAACTTGCATTTATTAATTGAATGCGTAATTGATTAGCTCCCTTGAAGCCACGTACATATATTTTAAAGAAACGTTGTAATGCTTTAAATGAACGAGTTTCAAATTCCTTAGAATACTGATCATGAAGATGAAGGTGAAGAGATAGCAAGCTCAGGTATTCCTCTGCACTATGCTCCTTCGGCTCTTGCTCAAAGGCATATGGGTTTGAAAACACGCCTCTCCCAATCATTACTCCATCGATACCGTATTGCTCAGCTAATTTTAAACCTGTTACTCGGTCAGGAATATCTCCGTTGATCGTTAGCAATGTATCAGGAGCAATTTTATCCCGTAGTTTTTTTATATCTGCAATTAATTCCCAATGTGCCGGGACCTTACTCATTTCTTCTCGTGTACGTAGATGAATAGAAAGGTTAGCGATGTTTTGTTTTAAAATATGAGCGAGCCACTCACGCCACTCTGCTACATCTGTAAAGCCAAGTCTTGTTTTTACACTAACAGGTAAACCACCAGCTTTAGCGGCTTGGATAATCTCTGATGCTAGTTCAGGATGAAGAATTAAGCCGGCTCCTTTACCACGTTCAGCTACATTATCGACTGGGCAACCCATATTAATATCGATCCCTTTAAAGCCCAGCTCTTTCATGCCGATACTCATTTGACGGAAATGTTCAGGGTTGTCTCCCCAAATATGGGCAACAATCGGCTGTTCATCTTCTGTGAAAGCTAACCGGTTACGCACGCTATCCATACCGTCTGGATGACAATAGCTTGTCGTATTGGTGAATTCCGTGAAAAATACGTCGGGACGACCTGCCTCACTAATGACATGACGAAATACAACATCTGTCACATCCTCCATAGGTGCTAAAATGAAAAATGGCCGTGGTAAATCCAGCCAGAAATTATTTTGATTCATTGATGAATATCCTCTCTTTCCAAAATACTACCTTGCAAAAAGATAACATATTTCGTTTATTTCTTCACAACTAATTGACTTAGGCACCTATAAGAGTGTTCGAAGTTGTTCCTCTTTACATTAAGGGGGAATGATAAGAGGTCTTCACAGCATTTTTATGGTTAATCTAAAGGAGGGATACCATTAGTATTTCTTAGAAATATTGACATTTATTTTTCAGACTACTAAGCTTAATTGGAAATAGACAGGGAGGGGGGATTGCCAGTGGAATTTGTTACATTAAAATGTCCTAATTGTAATGGAAACATTAAATTTAAAGAGGGGCATTCATTCAAATGTCCATTTTGTGATACTGAAATAATGTTAAAAGAAAATAAAGTCTACTATGTAGATCAAACGATTAATAATTATTATGGTACAACTGCTCCTCAAACAGCCACACGTCCAAAATCGAATTTAAAAGTATTACTTCTTATTCCGTTTGTCTTTCTATGTGTATTTTTTGGATATTTGGTGTTAAGCAACCATCAAAAAGAAGACGAAAATTATGAAGAGACAGCTGTACGAACAATACCAGAAAGCGAGGTTTTACTACTCTTTTTAAAAGACGTTTTTGAAAAGGGGGATGTAATGCCAAGTGAAGATGAGGTTGCTAGCATCCGTTATTTGGCTGCCTATTTTTCTGAGGATCAATGGCATTTTGATTACAGTCTGGATGATCCGTTTACAAATAAGGAAGCAGAAATTGTGACCTATACGATGAAGGATAAGTTATTAAACACACAAAAAATTGAACAAAAGGACTTCGAAGCATTTACGGGATTGACTGTATTGAAGCTGATGAATGATTATGAAATATCGCAAAGTGAAAAAGTAAACTTTCGACATTTGAAAAACTTGAAAAGCTATACAGGAAGCTTTAATGAATCTTTTAGTAAAATTGCGGAATACTTTAGCGATAAATCTACGGTTTCAGAACTCTCTATCCAAATTCGAAGTAATAATGAGCTTGCTTTATTATTAGAGTTTCCCAATCTCCAATCACTAGAAATATCTTATTTGACGGAAGAGGTCACAGATTTTCAGCTGCTAAATAAATTGCCGCTAAAATCACTGTCTTTAAAATTTACCAATGATTTTAAATGGCTATCTACTTTAACAAATTTAGAATCTTTAACGATCGATAATAGTGATGCGACAGATTTTAGCTCTTTTTATTCATTGAATCAATTACAGGAATTGAAGCTTACTTCGGTAAGAAATTTAAAAACTCTTGATTTCATACAAAACATGCCTAATCTCCAATCACTTGACCTTGAAAATATGAACATTGCTAATTTAGAAAAATTAAGAGATAAGTCGTCTTTAACAAAGCTACGCTTATCTTCTCCAGGTCAGTTAGAATTACTTGATATGGTGAACAGCCTTACGTCACTCACGGAGTTAACGCTAACAGGTTACTATGGCGACGCTTCACCGATAGTAGCGCCCCATTTGAAAAAGGCGGAAATAACAGGCTCTTTTATACCGAAGCTAGAGGCACCTCGTTTAACAGATTTGATTGTGGATATAAGTGGAGGGGATTCGACATTAAATGGTGCGCACTTACGGAAATACCCAAAGCTCGAACAACTTACAGCGAAGGAGTATGGCATTTTTACAGAGATTAGTTCTTTAAATGATCTACCTAATTTGCAAACACTACATTTTGACGAGACGGTTTTTGAAGAGGGAACGAGCGAGCTATTCAATCTAAAACATGTAAAAACATTAAAATGTTCTAAATGTAATTTTCACTTTACTAATGAGCATCCTTTAACGAACAATGTGCTGTTGCATTTAACTTTAAATGATATATCGATACGAGTAGGGAATGGTGATTGGGTGCATGAGGTTGATAAGGTGATGCCTTTCTTTGCTGGGTTTTCAGCTCTACGTTCATTTACTTTACAAGATAGTTCATTACAATCGTTAAGTTTTTTGGACAATTGGCAACAAATTGAGGTGCTTCACTTGGAAAACAACGCTATTTCAAATATAGAGCCTTTAGTAAATCTACCGAATTTGAAAAAGCTTTATATTTTAGGAAATCCGGTACAAAATCAATCTGCTTTAAACAAGGAAATTATAGTTTATTAAGGTTATGCGTAATTTAAACATTAGAAATGTGGATTTTTAGGTTATTACAATATGAGAGGCGATAGAATAGCTTTATGGGAGGCCAAAAGATGAAGAAGGCAGAAATGATGGATCAGCATTTGGATACGTATGAAGAAAAGATTAGTAGTACGGAGATTTGGCATGCTGTAGATTTAATTTATAAAATTAACTTAGATGAGGCTCCTATTGTCAATAAAGAGATGGAAGGGATGCCTTCATTATCAGGAAGGGAGGCCATAGATTCCTTTCTACAACAATATGAGGGAACTATAACAGGGGCAAAGGCTCGACATATTCTAAATGAAATGTTTGGTGTTAATTTGGATGCCATTTCCTCACTAGAGGGGGCAAGGCTGTCTTTATATTCAAAGGGTCAATGGATTGTTCAACATGAAAAGGATTTATTTGTCGTACATACAGGAGCAGGAGATATAGATGTGAAGGTCTATCCTACAAATTATTTCTTAGAGCAAACTGGGCTTAAACAATTACCAACTAATTTACAGCATGAGCTAGCAATTATCGGATATTACTTCGATGATACAATGGGTAGCTATTATTATTCAAATCCAACGGGTGAAGCTGTTTCAGATGCTTTTAAAGGAAAAACAATAGGTGCGATACTTGGGGTCATTCAACAATCATTTGCGCAGTTATAAATTAAAAAGGTCATATAGAGGGGTTATTCATCCCATCTATATGACCTTTCATGATGAGTAATAAAATTTACTTTCCAAAAGAGGATAAAAATTTAACGCGATCTCCCATAGGAGGTGTATTATTGTCCGTTAACACTACTTCCAATACAGCTGGACCATTTAAATTCATCAAGTTATGAAGCATATCATGGTTAAGATCTTGCAGCTCTGTTACTTGGAAGCTTGGTATATCCATCGCTGAAGCCATAGCACTAATATTAATTGGATGTTGTTCAAAGGATGGATGCGTACGTTTAAACTGTAAAGCATGTCCATGGTAGACCATCCCTAAACGAGCATTATTCATGACAATAAATAAAATGGGTAGATTATATTCTTTTGCTGTTAAAATCTCCATCCCATGCATGAAAAAGCAACCATCTCCTGTAATACATGCAACAGGACGTTCAGGTTCAGCTAACTTTGAACCAATGGCAGATCCAATTCCACTTCCCATAGCTCCAAAATGGACATTTATATTAAATGTATCATAATCTACTACTTTCATATGATGAATAACATAGGACATAAATTCACCAATATCAATAGCGTATCTTGTAGAGGCAGGTAAATATTTTTGAATAGTTAACAATACATTTTTCGTGTTATATTCCCCTGTGTCTGCTTCATAAATCTCTTTATTTTCTGTAATCTCAAACGAAGTTCTTGCTAGACCTTTAGCTCTTAGTTCTTCAATAAGCAATAATAAGCTACTATGGATGTCACCTAGCACGGGTAGATCGATTTCATATTTACGGTTGAACACGGATTGATCAAAGTCCAGCTGTATGGAAAAACGATTTTTCGTAAGATTTAAGTTGTAGTTATTCGTGGCTGTCTCACCTAAACTTGAACCGACAATGAATAAAACTTGCCCATCGCCATCAGCTATTAATTGTGAGGCAGCCTCGTGGCCAGCAAAGCCGAACACACCAACTAGGAGAGGGTGATCCTCTGGAATATACCCTTTAGCTTGTGGTGTTGTGATAATTGGCCAATTTAAAATTTCTGCTAACTCTAATAGTTGTTCAACAGAGTTTCTTACCCCTTGTCCTACCAAAATATAGCCACTTCTTCTTGCTAATAGCTCTTCAGCTACACGTTTAATGGTATCTAATTCAGGAACAATAGCTGTTCCTTTTGGTGGAGCTGGTATTTCTACGTTTGGAACGGTTTCATGTTGAACATCTATTGGTATAGCGATATGTACAGGACCTGGCACGCCAGATAGAGCAATTTCTGATGCTTTTACTATTTCCGTTAGTAAATCCTTCGATTCTTTCACCGTTACGCTATATTTGGTAACTGGTCGGAAGATAGGTTCAGCATCTAACTCTTGAGAGGCATTTAAACCGATCGTGTTAACAGGGACAGCACCGGTTAAAAATAAAACCGGTAAATGCTCCCGCATAGCATTTGCGGCACCTGTTACTAGGTTTGTTCCACCAGGTCCACTACAACCAATACAAACACTTAGATGATTGGTGTATTTTGCGTAAGCCGCAGCCATATAGGATGCAGCTCCCTCATGTTTTGTGACAATAGGTGTTAATTCACTCATATCATTGAGTTCATCAAAAAATGCATTGACGGAGCCTGCTGGAATACCAAAAATATATTGCACACCACTATTTTTTAAATACTCTAAGACTGTGCGAGCTGCTTTCATCATCATTTCTCCTTTGCATATTCATTTAATAGGCTAACAGAAATATTTTTTCATAATTTCTCCAGCTTTCATAGGCTTACTGAAAAAATATCCTTGCATAAAATGACAATTTTGTGCCAATAAATAGTCTGCTTGCTCCTTTGTTTCGACTCCTTCAGCAATAACCTCCAGTTTCAAATTTTGAGCTAGGGTAATGATTGTATTAGTAATAGCCGCTGCATCATCCGTTAGCATTTCTTGTACAAAGGACTTATCAATTTTTAATGTGGAAATCGGCAAATTCTTTAAATAGCCTAAAGATGAGTAACCAGTACCGAAATCATCAATAGCTAAATTGACCCCGAGGCCCTTCAATTGTGTCATCGTCTTTAATGTTACCTCTGTATTTTTTACAATTAGATTTTCAGTGAGCTCTAGCTGTAAATATTCAGGAGATAAATCTGTTTCATATAAGACATTTTCAATAATAGAAAATAAATTATTCTGTTCGAACTGATGGACAGATAAATTCACAGACATACTAATTAAAGGATATCCTTGATTATGCCATTCTTTTAATTGCTTACATGCTTCCTTAAGAACCCACTCACCGATTGGAACGATTAACCCTGTTTCTTCAGCAAGTGGAATAAACCTATCGGGCGTTATCATGCCATGTTCTCGATGATTCCACCTTAATAAAGCTTCCACACCCTTAATTTTATTTGTTTTATAATTGATTTGTGGCTGATAGAAGATAATCAATTCATCGCGCTCTAAAGCCTTATATAAATCATTTTCAAGTTTGATACTCTCAAAAGTTCTTGTATCCATTCCTTCACTAAAGAAATGGTAGCTAGTGCCAGGTGTCTCCTTTGATTTATACATGGCAGTGTCGGCATTTTTAATTAATGTTTCTGTAGTATCGCCGTTTTCAGGAAATAAACTGATACCAATACTTGTTTTAATATATATTTCATTGTCTATTAAATTAAAAGGTTGTGAGAAAGAAGCATTGATACAATTAATAACTTTTAAAATGTCATTCTCACACTTAATATTAGGTAAATAGATTGTAAACTCGTCTCCACCTTGCCTTGATACAGTTGCATCTTCTGGGACGCAGGCACTTAATCGCTTGGCAACACTTTGAAGCAATAAATCTCCATAACTATGACCTAGCGAATCATTTACTAACTTGAAACGATCTAAATCCAAGTAAAGCACAGCTAATTTTTCACCATTTACTTTCGCATACTTCAGTCCTTGCGTGAGTCTGTCTATTAAAAGAACTCTATTGGGCAAATCCGTTAAACTATCGAAGTAGGCATGGTATTTAATTTTCTCTTCTAATTGCTTTCTTTGCGTTATATCTTTAAATGTAATAACCTCGCCTACGACCTTATCACCTTCTATTATTAAAGAAGTGACGTATTCAACGGGGAAGTTGGAATGATCTTTTCTGAAAAATACTTCATAGCTGTTAAAATTTGCATTTAAAAAGGGTGAAACAGTCATGTTGTCCTCTGCTTCACAACCACTCATAATAATTTCAACTGATTGTCCAATCAATTCTCTATCCGTTTCATATCCCAGCATGAGCGCACCTGCTGGATTGCAAAATGTAATGTTACGGTCAAGATCCAATCCAAAAATCCCTTCACCTGCCGAGTTGAGAATTAACTCTTTTTCACGGCTAAGCTGTTGTAATTCCGCGACTACTCGTTCAAGCTCTTTATTTTTGTCTCTTACTTCTGATGTTCTCTCCTCAATAATAATCTCTTGTTTTTCCATATATAGCTGATTGGATAAGGCAGATGCAGTAGTATCAACAATGGATTGAGCTAACTGCAATTGAGTCTCAGAATAGAAAAAAGGTTTATTTTCAAGATTAACAATCGAAATTTGTCCTAAAATTTCACCCATTGAAATCAAAGGAAACATCACTAAACCATTTATACCGAAATTACGACAAACTTCATGATTTGGCCTGTCATCCTCAAATACATTTGGAATAAGAATGGCTTTTTTTGTTTTAAAAACTTCCTGCATGACAGGGTCATTACTCTCATCAATTTTTATTTTGTTATGCGTTTTAAGCCAATTTTCTTCGGTCCAATCGCTATCCTTACTCAACTTAGCCGGTTTAATACTTTTTTCTGCTAAAGGATCTAATAAATGAACACCTATATTTTTATTATCTAAAACCTTTTCTAAGTAGAAAAAGCATTTATCAAGGCTCTCCTGTAGCGAAGAGCACATGGATAGGTCGCGTGTAACATCGAGCAGTAACTGCTTTTCATTTATAAGATGCTCTTTATAAGTTAAGTTGTTTGCGTTTTGAATGGCCACCGCAGCCATATTTACATAGGCCTCAACCGTTTGAATTTGTTCCTCTGTTAAGTTCATTGGAATTCCATAATCAAATAAAAAAACAAGTCCAAATAACTCTTGTTCAAACGAAATAGGAAGTACTAGTAAAGATTTAATATGAAATCCTTCAACGGCTCTAGGGTCAGGGCGATTGTCTCTTGAAGTATCAGGAATATAGATTGTTTTCTTTGTTTCAATCACTTCCTTCGCCAGTAAATCTATTTCAGTCTCAATGACATGCATATTCAATGTCCAGCCGTTAATCACTTCTGGTTTCCCTACATATCCTCTGAATGTTCCATCTTCTTGTGGTAAGTAAATTCCCACTGAATCACAGTTGACGATTTCTTCAGATATTGCGATTGTTACCTGCTCCAATACTTCACGTAAATCTAGCTTCATGTTTATCATTTTCGTTATATTGGCCAGTCGAGAATATCTCGTTTGTTCTATAGACATGTAAATGAACCCCCAATTTTTTGTCATTGTCCTGTAGAAAAATTGTTAAATTTTTGCTTTATTCGTATCGAATGTCTTATTATTTTATTTTACAGTAGTAATAATCAGGTAGGTAAAAAAATGTAGAAATTAGTTAAAATTTCTTAAGAGTATTTTTCAGTTTTAGCCATTACCCTTTTTATATAGGACTAGAATCCCTTGAGTAAAATTAAATACATTCTACAGTGGCGATAATGATCTATTAGGTTTTTACTAGGAATGAAAAGTAATTGTTCATCAAAAAAAATGCAATAATCTTGTATGGCACTTTGTAGCATTTTCACAGGAAAATTATGTGCCGGGTCAAAAATGGGCTTGCTCAACTTTAATGGAAGAATATTAAAATATTATTACTATCTATTTGACTGCTATCTATTTAAATAAATCTTCAGCCCTTTCTCCAAAGGTCTAAAGTAAAAATGACAAACATGGAATTATATTCAATATAAAAGAGCTTCCTAATTTTATTCTACAGTGCAATAAAAATTCCTCTCTCTAACCAAGCATTCACCTCTTAAATGATGAAATATTCTGATTTTTACATACTATATATCCAAAACATATTTTAATTTATGGTAATCACCTCGACATGATGGGTGATTGATTGTGGTCAAGCATGGGATAGTTTTATAATGAATAGATGGTAAATAAGAGGAGTTGAAAAGATGTTCACACGTAACAAAGGTTTTTATGTAGTGTTATCGTTGCTAGCAATCATTTTTGTATTGACGGGCTGTGGTACTGCTAAGGACAATAAGAAACCAGAGGGAAGTACAACAACGAAGGAATCAGAAGAAAATTACGCATCAAAGGTGAAAGAAAATCCGATTGTAACAATTACGATGAGCAACGATGAAAAAATTGTCATCGAATTAGAGCCTACTGTAGCACCCAATACTGTTGCGAACTTTATTTCATTGGTGAAGGAAGGATTTTATGATGGTCTTATATTCCATCGCGTCATTCCTGATTTTATGATTCAAGGTGGAGACCCTTCAGGAAATGGGACAGGTGGACCTGACTATTCAATTGATGGCGAGTTTTCCTCAAACGGTTGGGACAATAGCCTGAAACATGAACGTGGTGTTATTTCCATGGCACGCTCGCAAAATCCAAACTCAGCAGGATCACAATTTTTCATTATGGTAAAAGAATCGACGAATCTAGATGGAGACTACGCTGCTTTTGGGAAAGTTCTTGAAGGTATGGAAACGGTAGATGCTATAGTTGCGGCTGAGCGAGATGCTACCGATAAACCATTAGAAGATCAGCAAATGAAAAAAGTAGAGGTGGACACGAAGGGCTTTGATTACCCGGCACCTAAAGTAAATAAGTAGACATTAAAAAGGCTAAATCAATTAGGATTTAGCCTTTTATATTTGTCGATAACCTCGTATATACCCTTATCCTTCAGCTTCCTTTGGTATCGAAATAAGCCATAAAAAATCGTCCTCTATAAGTATTTGAATATCCTCACCATAGTTCATTAGTTGTTCAGCTTTGCGTTGTTTAGTACTGATGCCACGACGTTTGTCTCCAAGGATGACAAAATCCGTTTGTTGTGTGACGGCGCCTTGTAAAAATCCACCACAAGCCTTTACTTGTCTGGCTGCTTCTGAACGAGTCATTGTGACAAGAGCGCCTGTAAACACAATTTGCTTTTGATAAAAGGGGTGGGGAAGGCTTTCGGTTGGATCTGAAAAGATGATGTCTAGGCTGTCTTTATTCGTCATATTGCCCTCCTGAAACTCCTTCGATTTTTTACCTGCTAGTTGTGATAAATACATCCACAAAGTTTTGCATGTATGCTACATTAAAAATAAAAATTTAAAGAGGTACATAGACATGAATTCGCAATTGACCGCTTTTATTACTCTTTGCTGTACATCAGGTGTACTAAATTTGTATTTATGTTTATATGTCTTTCTACAACGTTTTAATTATACAAAAATTGCTCAATTGTTTATTGGTTATACAGCTTTAATAACAGTGTACTGTTTTGCTTCTGCGTTTTGCATAATAGTTACATCACTTGAGGCTATAAAGATTTGGACAACTATTTTATATGTCGGCATGGCAACTTCTGCACCCTTAGGCTTATTGTTTATCATGCAGTATTTGGGCTTTCAATTATCAAAGAAAAAACTCATGGGAATTCTTGTTATTCCTGCTATTAGTATAGTGTTGGTTGCTACGAATGATATCCATCATTTACATTATCGAGTATTTGAAATTGACCCTGTTTTAGGGGCTCCCTATATTCATCAGGAAATTGGTTTATGGTATATCATTCACGGCATCTTCACATTTTCCAGCATGCTGGTAGCATTTTTATTAGTGCTGACCCATTGGAAGGAAACAGCTAAGTCCTATCGACCACAATTAATTGCGTTAATGTGTGGGCAGTTGATTCCCATTATAACAGCATTTGTCTATTTGCTGGGCTTAACACCACAAGGAATTGATCCAGTTCCAATGGTTTTATGGGCTTCCTCCCTGTTATATTTATGGTCCATTCATTCCTCGCGCTTGTTTAGAGTAATGCCGGTCGCTAAAGATGCTATCTTTCATAGTATCAATGATGGCGTTATCGTATTAGATGAAAGTTTTCGATTAATAGAATTTAATCAGGCTTGTAATAAGATGATCCCACCCTTAACGAGATCGATGTTCGGCATGGACTTTGCGAAGGTATGGCTTGAGGTAACGGGGCAGTCAATTCCCTTTACATGGGAGTGCGTGGTGAAGACGCAGGAATTTGAGCTAGATCTTACTAATCGTACATATCAAGTGCGTATTTCAGCACTACAGCATGTGAATCATGGAAGTGGACTATTACTAATTTTCACCGATATGACGGAGGTAAAAAATCTCCAAAAAATGTTGGAAAAACAAGCCTATTATGATGAGCTTACACAAATTTATAATCGCCGTGCATTTTTTCAACAATGCAATCAAGCATACGTTGAGGCGAAAGGGACGTCATCCTCATTTACAGTGGTGCTAATGGATATTGATCATTTTAAACATGTCAACGATACGTATGGTCATGCAGTGGGTGATCAAGTACTAGTTCATGTCGTCAAGGCTTGTCAGGATGAATTAAAACATGGTGAACTTTTTGCAAGATATGGCGGTGAAGAATTTGTTCTTGCATTACGAGGATGCACATTAGTAGAGGGAGAGGCTTTAGCAAATAAGCTTTGTCAGAGTATAGAGCTACAACCGCTTAAGACTACAGAGGGAATCATTACGACTACGATTAGCTGTGGGGTAGCTGAAGGGACAAATGGGGAAGAGACCTTATATCAACTCTTGAACAAAGCAGATAAAGCACTGTACTCAGCAAAACAAGCAGGACGTAATCGAGTACATGTGTATAGAGATAATGAAAAAGCTAAAATATACAATCATTGAACAATGATGTATATTTTAGCTTTTTACTTACCAATCTGTGTGAAAAACACCTGCTAAATCAGTTCGCTCATACGTATGAGCACCAAAATAATCGCGCTGTGCCTGTAGCAAGTTAGCATTAGATGAACCAGTTCGATAGCTATCATAATATGTGAGCGATGCACTTAAGCATGGGAATGCATTACCTGCCTGTATACCTTCGCACACAATTTTTCTCAATCCGCTTTGATAATCCTTTGTTTTTTCTGCAAAGTAAGGATCGATTAATAGGTTAGCGAGTGTAGGTTGTTTTTCATAAGCATCGCTTATAACATTTAAAAACTCTGCACGTATAATGCAGCCACTACGGAAAATGAGCGCAATATCCTTTAATGGTAAGTTCCAATTATAGAGCTCTGAAGTCATTTTATATTGCGTAAAGCCTTGTGCATAGGCACAGATTTTCCCCATATAGAGAGCTTGTCGGACATATTCTACCCACATGTCTTTATCGAGATTCGGCTGAGTACTGCTTGGACCTGCTAATACTACTTCTGCACGAACTCGTTCTTCTTTTAATGATGAAATATAGCGAGCAAATAAAGCCTCTGTAATAATCGAAGTTGGAATGCCATTATCGATGGATTGCATACTCGTCCACTTGCCAGTTCCTTTTTGACCAGCTTTATCAAGAATCATATCGATCAGAGGTAAGCCTGTGACATCATCTTTTTTTCGTAAAATTTCAGCTGTAATTTCAATTAAATAGCTTTTTAATTCTCCTTGATTCCATGTTTCAAAGATTTCAGCGATCTCCTCAACAGACAATCCAACATTATTTCTTAAAAATGTATAGGCCTCGGCAATAAGCTGCATATCAGCGTACTCTATACCATTGTGGACCATTTTGACAAAATGGCCTGCACCTTTAGGCCCCATATACGTGCAGCATGAAGTGCCCTTAAATTGCGCTGCTATTTTCGTAAGAATAGGAGCCGCTTTTTCGTAGACCTCACGATTGCCACCAGGCATGATAGAAGGACCTGTCAAAGCTCCAACCTCACCACCCGAAATGCCAATGCCTAAATAGCCGATACCTCTGGCCATCAGTCCATCATGTCTACGTTCAGTATCTTGATAGTGAGAGTTACCGCCGTCCATAATAACATCGCCTGTTTCAAGGAAGGGCACTAAGGAATCAATGACTGAATCAATGGCTTTACCAGCAGTCACCATTAAAAAGATCTTTCTTGGTTTTTCTAATGATTGCACAAAATCTTCTATTTCATAGTAAGGAGTAAGCGCTTGTCCTTCGACCTTTTGTAGAAGTTTGTCCGTTAGATCGCGTGTATAGTTATAAACGGCTACTCGCTCGCCCTTGTTAGCCATGTTTAAGGCGATATTACTGCCCATAACACCTAAACCAATAACGCCTATTGTATTTAACATTTATGCTCGCTCCTTCTTGTCTATTTTTTAAACAAATAAACTAAGTAATAAAATAAATCCTAAACCAGCTACAGATACAATGGTTTCTAGCAACGTCCATGTAGCAAACGTTTCTTTCATACTTAATCCGAAATATTCTTTAAACATCCAAAATCCAGCATCATTAACATGTGAAGCAATTAAGCTTCCCGCACCTGTCGCAAGAACCACCAATGCAAGGTTCACATCATGTTGGCCTAACATAGGGATTACTAGCCCAGCTGTTGTTAAAGCGGCAACAGTAGCTGATCCCAATGAGATACGTAAAATAGCAGCAATGATCCATGCTAATAGAATGGGTGATAAGGTAGTTCCTTGGAATAGTTCAGCTACATAATCACCAACGCCCCCATCGATTAATACTTGTTTGAAGGCACCGCCACCGCCAATAATCAACAGCATCATGCCAATATGCGAGATTGCGGTTGTACATGATTCCATTACTTGCTTAATTGGAATTTTTCTTGCTATACCCATCGTATAAACGGCTACTAATAAGGAAATTAACATGGCAGTACCAGCCTCACCAATGAAGCGGATTCCGGCTAATAAGCTGTTATCTTCGAAGCCTATTGTTTTTTGTAGCAGTGTAATTATAGTAGCGATTGACATTAAAATAACGGGTAACAATGCAGTGAAAACACTGATGCCAAAGCTAGGAGTATCCTCCAACTCAAAGGTTTTTTGCTCTCCTAAAGAGGCAATATTCCCAGTTTTATTGAATGATTCAGGCACTAATCTTTTAGCTACCTTTGTAAATAATGGCCCAGCTATAATCACAGTTGGAATGGCGATAATAAAACCATAAAGCAATACTTCGCCAATGTTTGCCCCATATTCACCTGCAATCACCGTAGGGCCTGGATGTGGGGGTAAAAATCCATGTGTAACCGATAAAGCGGCTGTCATCGGAATACCTAGATACAAAATAGATACCTTCAATTGTCTTGAAATAGCAAAAACAATAGGTATTAATAGTACTAGTCCTACTTCAAAGAAAAGGGCAATTCCGATAATAAAGGATGCCGCTACCACGGCCCACTGAATATTTTTTTCTCCAAATTTGTTCACAAGGGTCATAGCAATGCGCTGTGCGCCCCCTGAATCGGCTATTAATTTACCTAGCATTGCGCCAAGTCCAAATATTAATGCCAAGTGACCTAGTGTACCACCTAATCCTGCTTCAATCGTTTTCACAATACTATCTACAGGTATTCCAAGAACTAAAGCCACACCAAATGAAACAATGATTAAAGAGATAAACGTATTTAATTTAAAGACCATTATTAAAATTAACAGTGCAATAATACCAATACCTACAATAACTAAAGGCATATATTTTCCTCCTTTTTAGTCGGGCTTTATTAAGCTCCTCTGATATTGAGCAATAGATGCATAATCGTCTGCTAATACCCTTGATAAACGAATGAAAATAGGAAGTAGCTGTCTATATTCTTTTGCTGCCTCTTCTAAAGGTGTATGTTTATAAGTGTCACCAATCATATCCGCCACCACTTCAAATGAATCAATTTTGCCGATTGCATATAAGCCTAAAATACAAGCACCAAGGCAGGAGCTTTCATAGCTTTCAGGTACTACTACCTCTGATTCAAAAATATCAGCCATCATTTGTCGCCAAATCTCTGATCGTGAAAAACCACCTGTTGCTTGAATACGTGTAACGGGACTTTCCATACATTCAAGTAAGGCTAGGTATACGGTATATAAATTGTAGATAACCCCTTCAAGAGCAGCTCGTATCATATGCTCTTTTTTATGGGACATGGTTAAACCAAAAAATGAACCACGTACATCTGGATTCCATAAAGGAGCGCGCTCCCCTGATAAATAGGGATGGAAGAGTAAGCCATCAGCACCGGGTCTTACACGCTCGGCAATTTTCGTTAACACGTCGTACGGATCAATGCCTAATCTTTTAGCTGTTTCAATCTCAGAGGAGGCAAACTCATCACGAATCCAACGAAGAACCATACCACCATTGTTTACGGGACCACCAATAACCCAATGGTTTTCTGTTAATGCATAACAAAAAATTCTTCCTTTTACATCTGTTTTGGGTTTATTAATAATCGTACGGATGGCACCACTTGTCCCAATTGTAACGGCAATTTCGCCTTCCTTAATGGCGTTAACTCCTAAATTTGAAAGCACGCCATCACTTGCACCGATCACAAAAGGTGTTTGAGGATCAATGCCGATTTGCTCAGCCAACATTGGGTGACAGTTGTTGAAATATTTAGTTGTTGGTACGAGTGTTGATAATTGTGCACTTGTAATTCCAGCCACCGTTAAGGCCTCTTCATCCCAATCTAAAGTATGAAGATTCATCATCCCCATAGAGGAGGCTAATGAATAATCCACGACATATTCATTGAAGAACTTTTTAAAAATATATTCTTTAATGCCGATATATTTTTTTGCTTTACTAGCTAGTTCAGGGTGTTCCTTTACAAGCCATGTAATTTTACTTAGCGGGGACATGGGATGAATAGGGGTCCCTGTTCTTTTATATATCTCATGCCCATTCCATTCGTCTTTAATTTTATGTGCCCATGCCTCACTACGATTATCCGCCCAAGTAATGACAGGAGTTAACGGTCGGTCATTTTCGTCTATCGCAATTACACTATGCATGGCACTACTAAAGGATACAAATAATAATGGTTTGCCCGAATGGACCTTCATAATATTTGACATTGCTTGCAGCACTGCCTGAAAAATCTCTTCTGGATTTTGCTCCGCTGTTGAAATATCAGGTGTATACAATGGATACCCGATATTTTCTTGTTGAATAACTTCGCCTTGCTCGCTGAATAATACAGCTTTTGTGCTAGTAGTCCCTATATCTACACCTAACATATAGTTAGTCATCCTGTGACTCAACCCCTTTAGATAGCATTTGCTGTGACCTCCATAGGTCTTCCACGGTCCCTTGAACATCGTCAAAATTGTCATGTAAAGATTTAATCATGAGCTTTCGATCTTTAGCTCGGATAGCATCTATATATAGCTCGTGATTGTTCACAATACGAGTGAAATCGTCGTATTTTTCAATAAAGCGCATGCGCATGGATAGTAGGATTAATCCTTCCATTACTGGTTTTAAATTATTCCAGATCATACCGATATAGGAATGTCCAATGGAGCGAATAATAGCTTCATGGAACATAACATCCTGATAAGAAAATTCATCTGCATCATTATATTTTATGGCAACCTTCATCATTTCTAATGTTTTGCTAAGTTCCAGCGCTAGGTTAGTTGTATCCATTTTAATGAGACGCTCAAACACAAATGTCTCAATCAGTAAACGAACATCGTATATTTCTTCTATTTCCTTCTCTGACAAACCAATGACAACAGCGCCCATTTTCTCAAGTCTAATGATGTTCTCAGATGCCAATGTCCTTAATGCTTCACGAATGGGTGAACGACTTACTTCAAAATCGGCTGCTAATTTGTTTTCAGAAAGAATGGTACCGCTTTCAATTAAGCCTGAAATAATACGCATTCTAAGCTCATAAGCTACACGATCGCCAGTTGAAGCCTTAGAAAGCCATTTTTGAGGATATAAATAATCATTAGATTCGCTCATAATATCACCTTTTTTATTTTCAGTATACTTGTATACAAGTATTATAGTCAGAAAGAAAATAAGATTGCAAGCGACATAAAAGGAATAACAAAGAGACGTCGAGGAAAGAGCCTTCACGATAATGCTTTGTAAAAATAAAAAATTTATTGTACATGCTTTCTTTTTACATGGACAAACTTTACAGTGAGAAGTTTCTAAAACGCATGAATGTTGAAAAGCTTCTCAAATAATTAGTGGAGGATGGTTATGTCAAATATGAATACAAATCGTAAAGATGCTAAAGCAAATGAAACGAGAAGTGCAAGCATAACAAACCAACCTCGACAAAAGCTCCAGGAAGAGTTTGGTTCTGAATTTGAACTTGATACATCTTCAGCACAGGTTAATAATTTTGCTGAAATTAAAGGGAAAACAGGTATCAAACAACCAGTCAGTGAGCGTACTGCATGGCACTAGTTTATATTTGACAACTATTCAACACAACGAGAAGAACTAGGGTAGATACCTTAGTTCTTCACTTATAGCCTGGGAAATATTGTGTTATCTAATATACTTTCCATACATATTTTCTGAGCATTTCATAATACTACATTTGAACAATGAAAACTTTTTAAGGAAGGGAAGAGAGTAGATTGGCAAAACACTCAGATACAAGTTGGAAGCAGGATCATCCAAGTACATTATTTAGTAACTCGGTGCAAAAGGCGGATCGTATGTTAAAGCATGCGAAATCACACCCTGAGGAAATAGCTATCGAGCATGCCTTTGATCAAATCAAACATGCAGAAAATGCACGTCTCAATGCAGAGCAATATGGCGAGCATTTGGATACAGTGCAGCAAAATAAAGAGTATCTAGAGCAAATCAAGCAGCAGCTACATGAAATGAAAGAAAATATGTCTGGACAGTAACAAAGAAAAACGGCTTATGTCCAAGTGGGTGGACTTAAGCCGTTCAAACTTTTTCTTAACACCAAACGATAATCTCATATGGGGTAGTTTGGGCAGGTATACTTCTAGTAGTAGGACCATACATAACAATCAGGTTTCGATTAGCAGGGCTTTTGGTAAAAGGTTGCCCATTTTTAAGTGACATAACGGTTGAAGGGGACAGGTTTAATTGTAATTGCCCATCGCTACTCACCAATTGTTGATTAAAAAAATCTACCTTAACGTTTTGGAAGTTACTTTCTTTTACTACAATTAATGCACGATATTGTGGTGGATAAATCATAGGTACAGGTGCATCCCCATCATAATACCCAGTGACCCATTCACCAACCGTAACCACTTCTTGATTCACAAAATAAGTAGAAGGAGAAATGACAAAGTTGACGACTCCGCCTACACCATCTTCCACACTCATCATTTTATAACAGCCATCTCTGTCCCCATTTTGCCCCACTGGAAAATCACTAATTTGTGTAATAACGCCACGAAAAGATTTAAAATTTACCATAGCCATTCCCTTCTAAAAACATTCTTGTGCCTTCATTTAATTTATGTAGCATTGCAGACTGAGGTGACAGACATAAATAGGTATTACTATTTTGTATGGTCCTCATCTATACTTAAATATGTTTACTATAAAGTTAGAGGAGTGGAATCTATTGAAGTGGATTTCGAAACATAAGAAAGTATTTTTAGCAGTAGCAGTTGTTGTAATGATCATTGCGGGTATACTCGATATCAAATATGAAGGATTATTCTATCATTTATTGCCAACATCCATGCAAAGTTTTTTATCTGATCTATTTTAATAGTGGTTCCATATCAAAATCCTTCAAGAAATACACTCTCGAAGGATTTTATTTAATACATTCGTTATTTATAGGAAGTCGTAGCAATCATATAAAAGCAATTGTCGTGGGATTGCTAGGTTTTGAAGGAAATACATAATAAAGAGGAGAAATGGATGACGTTGGAAAATTGGAGAAAAGCACTCGAAACATTTTTGAAAGATTGGCAGGGCAGAGATGAAGTAATTGGCGCGTTAGTGTGTGGGAGTTACGTTACAGGACATCCTTCCAAACGATCTGATATAGATGTACATATTATTTTATCAAATGATGTGAAATGGCGAGAAAGAGGTAATCAAATAGTTGATGGCTTTTTGATTGAATACTTTGCTAATCCACCCGGTCAAATTCGGCGATATTTCCAAGATGATTTTAATAATCATAGGACAATGTCGATGGTACAATTTCAAACAGGGCAAGTTGTATTTGATTATACTGGAATAATAAATGAATTAAAATTGGAGGCATATGCATGGCAAGAGAAAAATGATGAAACCATTAATAAAACGGTTCTGGAATTAAAAAAATATGGATTATGGGATATGTTAGATAATACAAAAGACTGTTATGAGCAAAAGAGAGGAGACTTCATCTTTGTTTATCATCATGCATTAGCGACTTTGTTTATGGAGTATGGACAGTTTTTAAATGTGGATACGATTCCTACTTATCAAATCCATGCTTATCTTGTAGATCCTATCTACCTGCAAAAGTATATGAAGTCAGCCTTTCCTGATGAGCACTTTAAACAAATGTTTCTGCAAGCAATGAAAGAGAGCAATACTGAACAGATGTTGGGATCATTGGAGGCATTGGTTAGTTATGTGTTAAAACAAATGGGTGGTTTTTGTATAGATGGCTGGTATGTAAAAAGCCCAATAGAAGGTTAATCTGCCTCATTCTGATATGAGACGCGTGTCAGTTTTTATGTTACTATACAGATATAATAATAAATAAGAATATATTTTTTATGAAAATGTCAACCATTTTTAGGCCCGTTATTCCATAAAACTTAAAATATCCTAGTTTTGTGTCTAATAAAAAATGAGTTTTTTGCTTGAATTATGATGATAAAGGCTCGAAAAAAGCTGATAACTCTCATATAAATAGTTGATATTTTATTCTTGAACTAATTGTGATAAACTGCAATAAGGTAATAATTGATACAGAAATGGTGTGCTCCGAGGTTGCTCCATGGCTTACAGTACTTCTAAAGCAGGAGTGCTTACATCCTTTCTGCAAATCTTAACATATAAGGAAGGTAAAAATGAGTAACAGACAAATAAAATCAGATGTTATCTTAATTGGTGCCGGAATCATGAGTGCAACTTTGGGAACAATACTCAAAGAATTAGCACCAGATTGGAAAATTACAGTGTTTGAGAAGCTTGAGAAAGCAGGCGAAGAAAGTTCTCACGAATTGAACAATGCGGGGACTGGACATGCTGCACTATGTGAGCTGAACTACACTTCAGAGAAAAAAGACGGATCAATCGATATCAAAAAAGCGATTAATGTTAATGAACAGTTCCAGGTTTCAAGACAATTTTGGTCTTATCTTGTAAACAATAAGCTGATCAATAATCCACAAGACTTCATTATGCCTTTACCACATATGAGTTTAGTGCAAGGGAAAGAAAATGTTGAGTTTCTTAAAAAACGTCATGAGACAATGATCCAAAATCCTTTATTTGAAGGAATGGAATTTTCAAATGACCCTGAAACACTAAAAAAATGGATTCCACTTATTATGGAAGATCGTCCTGATGGTGAAGACATTGCTGCAACAAAAATTGACACGGGTACAGATGTTAACTTTGGTGCTTTAACACGTATGTTAATTGACCACTTAAAAGCAAATGACGTGGATGTTAACTACAATCATAGTGTTGAAAGTTTAAAACAAGCTAGTGATGGTTCATGGGAAGTACGTGTGCATGATTTAGACGGCTGTAAAATGGAATATCATTCAGCAAAATTTGTCTTCCTTGGAGCTGGTGGAGGAAGCCTAGAATTACTACAAAAATCAGGTATTCCTGAAGGTAAACATATTGGTGGATTCCCAATTAGCGGTTTATTCCTAGCATGTAATAACCAAGAAGTATCTGAACAGCATCATGCAAAAGTATACGGAAAAGCAAAAGTGGGTGCTCCACCAATGTCAGTTCCGCATCTAGATACACGTTATATTGATAATAAGAAGTCGTTACTATTTGGACCATTTGCAGGTTTCTCACCGAAATTCTTAAAAACAGGTTCAAACATGGATTTATTTGCCTCTGTAAAACCGCATAATATTACAACTTTATTAGCGGCAGGCGTTAAAGAAATGGGATTAACAAAATATCTAATCCAACAACTTATGCTTTCAAAAGAGCAACGTATGGAAGAATTACGTGAATTCATTCCAAATGCGAAGAGTGATGATTGGGATATTATCGTAGCAGGTCAACGTGTACAAGTTATTAAAGACACTGAAGCAGGCGGTAAAGGAACACTTCAATTTGGTACAGAGGTTGTAAGTGCAGGCGATGGATCAATTGCAGCTTTACTTGGAGCTTCACCAGGTGCTTCTACAGCTGTACATGTAATGCTAGAAGTTATTAATAAATGTTTCCCTCAACATATTAAAGAGTGGGAAGCAAAAATTAAAGAAATGATTCCTTCCTACGGTTTATCATTAGCAGAACACCCAGAGCTTCTGAAAGAAATTAATGCAACAACAGATGAAGCACTTCGTTTGAAATAAAAATCAATTGTATAGATGTTTAAAAAGCTCTTAATCCATTTGCGATTAGGAGCTTTTTTTATGGTCATCTTTTCCTGGGAAATTTTGAATAAAAAACTCCGTTACTAATATAAATTTTATTGTTTGGTATTCAATTGTACGTATTACGCCCTGTTGTTTAATAGGATATTATTTTCTATACTCTTTATAAACATAGGAAGGGAGCCGTGCAATAGATGATTAAATTAAAAGATATTGGAACATTTCAGGAAATTCCTGAAATTGCCATGCATATTTATACTGGTGAAATAGCTGCATTACAAATTGCAAAGGTAAATGGCTGGGATATTGAAGAAGATATTGTTTTAAGTAAGCACATATCATTAAGTCCCTTAGATCTAGCATTGATTGCTCAAAAGTTGGATGTTGTAAAACTATTAATCGACTATCATGTTAATTTGAATGTTGATCAAAATCCTTCTTTTTTAAGAGCTGTTCGATATTGTAAGGAGAATATAATCCGCTATATCGTTTCACATGGGGCTAAATTAGATGGACATAATCGCGTTGGATCTGGTGCCTACTCGCAGGCCTACTATGGTAATAAGAAGAATATCCCGCTCATTCATGAACTGGGGCTTGATATAAAACAATATGGTGGGGCAGTATTACGTCAGGCTGTATAAAATTATGACAAAAATATGGTTACCTATTTACTTGATCAAGGGGTAGATATTAATTATCAAAAGCCTGATATGGTCTATCCGTATGAGCCTACACCATTAACGATTGCGACACGTATGGGTTATATAGCTATGGTGAGGTATTTAGTTGAGCGGGGGGCAGATATTTCATTAACAGAGAAGGATGGAGAAAGAGCCTACAACATTGCGGTAAGTATAAAAAATATAGAGATAGCTCAATATTTAAAGGCGTTAGAACCTGCTGAGCTTCATCATATAGAAAATAAAAAATATGAATTAAAAAAATATAATTTACCGAGTGAGCTGCTTAATTTTCTGACAGGCGATCAATTACATCTTAAGCTTGCAGTCAATAATTATGAAATTCAATACATCGATTTTTTCAATCTGACGGAAACAATTGAGATGAAGGTTGACGGTCAAAAACTGCTCCGTATTTCAGCTATTATCGATCAGTACTCTGATTTGCAATTAGTATGGAACCCAAAGGGACAGGTAGGTTGTTATGATTTGGAGCATGAGGTATATGCAGATTTAAGTAGTTTTACAGATTTCCGTGCTTGGCCAGAAATGTATCTCATTCAATTTCTTGAAGGGGAACTCTCATAAGACAGTAAAATTTTCTTCGTGCGTTTCCTATTTCATGCTAGGTGGTCAGGTCATACAAAATAAGCTAGTAGAAGAGCGTTAAGGTGCTGTTCCTTTAACGCTCTTCCATATTAATTTCTGATCTTCGAGAAGCAAAAAGCTATAGAATGTTTGACATACCTTGCACAAAAGAACAGTAGTATGGCTACTAGCAATGCTAGAGGGATGCTTAATATAATCGGTAATTCTACACCATACCAAACGTTCATCTTAATTTGATGAAATCCAAAGGTTCTTAAAAAGCCAGCTAATAGGGAAAGAACGCCACTTAACAATAAGCCAGCGTACAATACGGATAATACAACTAGTGCTAATGAGCCAAAAAAAACTTGTAGCCATTTTAGCAATATCACTCTTTTTCCCTCCGTATAATGTGCTGCACTTTTGCGTTGGAAGCAATCGTATAGTCATCTGAATAGTACAGTGTTCCGATATGACAATTTTCTCCAACTGTAACAACTTCACCTTCCACTATTTTTGCCTTGGTATAGGCTAGTTTCAAGTGTTTGCCTCTAATAGTATGGCAACTTAATGTTTTCTTCAAAAATGAAAGTAGTGTGACCCTATCCTTTTCCACCAAAATATGTTCAGCGGATAATAGGTCAATTTCACTCTCTCCTGACAATTTTAAGTGAAAATGCTCAGCTTTTATTTCTGCAGCTTTTACAATTCCAATAGCATCGAGCTTCTCGCACTGCAATTTCTCTTCAGCTACCAATTTTCCAGAGCTATTGATCTTTTGAATATGACCACTACGCATTTTTATGTTACCCGCATTCATTAGCTCTTCCATTTCGCAATAATCCTTTAAAGTACAAGAACCTGTACTAGTAAAGGATTGGACGATAACAGGGAAATAAAAGGAACTATGGCCATGAGTAGATACTTTTTTTAGACGTACTTCTTGTTGGATGGCTACAGCTCCTCGGATATTTAATTGCTCATAATCAGCATCCAGATTTTTAATACGACCATTTGTTAGTGTAAGTGTACGAAGGTTTTGAAACATAAAAAATCACCTCATTATAATTTAATTAATATATATTTTAATTATTAAAATATATATTAATTAAATTATATGCAACTTCCATTTGTCAAGAACCAACCAATAAAAAAAGGATTTCAAGTTTATTGAAATCCTAAAAGATTTTATTCATGAGCTTGTTTACTTCGCTTAAAATAGTGGCCATGTCTATCAGTTTGTCTTGGGAAAATTTTAAAAAGATTTCTTGGACCTTTTCATCACCAGTACTTGTTAAAACCATTTTGACCACACGACGATCATTATTTTCTCTTATCCGTTGTATGAGCGCTAGTTTTTCCAGTTTATCGCACATAGAGGTTACAGCTCCAGGTGTCACACTAAAGAAATCTGCAATTTCTGTCGCTTTCATACCGTTATTTATTTTAAGTTGTAGAAGTAGGATGAGCTGGTTTTGCGATAACGCTTCTCCTTCAGATAAAAGGTCTACAAACATTTTCGATTTTTGTTGTATTTCTAGCATTTCCTTCATAATGATTTCTACATTAAGTAGACTGTCAGCCATATAATCACGTCCGTTAAAATATTTAATAATTGAATTATATAGCAAGTGAATATATCTTTCCAAGAATACAATACCTCTAAAGAAATAAGCATTTATTGTTTAAAAGTTGCGTGCATCCATTCAAAGAATTTTTCCTTTTCTTCGAATTGTGGATAGTGTGCAGATTGCTCGTAAGCTATAAATTCTTTTTTCTCTGCGCTAATTTGGTCGAAGTAATTTTTGGCTGCTCGTGAGGATGTTTGATAATCATAGTTGCCCATTAAAAAATAGAAGGGTAAATCAAGCTTTTGGACCTTTGCTGGTAGGGGGTGCTGCATGACTTCTTTTAATAAAGCTTCTTGAGACAAGGATAGGCCATAGTTATAACGGATAATATCTAATAAATTATATTCTTTGCTGAACAGCATCCCTAGCATATGACCATCAGGATTAGCAATTAACTGGGTAGCACCACCATATTTATTGACGTAATTTCGAGGTGTAAACTTTGCACCAGCCTTAATTTCATCAGCTAACTGTTGTAAATGTAAAACATCTTCTTTGTTACCTTGCAGTTGAGCCTGATGGATAGTGAAATTTAAACTATCAATCTCACTTTCGATTGTATTGCTCATTTGTCCTATCCCAATATAAGCTTCATATTTTTCAGGGGCATTAGCGGCTGCTTGTGTAGCAATATATGTGCCATAGGAATGACCAATTAAGATGACTTTTTCTTTGTCTAGTCGTTTGGCTATATAATCTGTCAGTGCTAATAAATCCTCCACAAGCAAATCTGAAGAGAGATTAGAATAGTCCTCGAAAAAATGATAGGATTTCCCACTAGCTCGCTGATCATAATGGACCACAGTAAACTCAGTTTCTAGTAAATCTTGATATTTTTCTGCATAGGGTATTTCAGAGCAACCAGGTCCGCCATGAACAAAAATAATGACAGGGTTTTCTTTGTCATGACCACGGATCATCATTTCATGACCAGTGCCATTTATTTCGACTTGCTCTAAAACGCTAATGCTGTTAGAGCCTTTTATGGAGGAAGTCCACGTTGGGAAGAGAAGCATCAATACGAGTAAAAGTACAATGACTATAACAAAATATTTAATAAAATGAATATATGTCTTCATCGTATTCCTTCCTTACATGCGTTTTGCGAATGACTCTTGATACATTCTTCTTTTATACACATAAAAATACATACTCAGAGGCCACCAAAGCGTAACAAAAATAGGGTAGAATGCCCATATAACTCCTGGGGAAGAAACAATATTGACGATGATAAAAAAGATACTTATTAATAATGTAGCAGTGACGGAGAAAGCTACAAATGTTTTTCGTTGAGCATGGTATAAAGCTAGGGGCCACCACAGAACTAAAAAGGCAGGATAGATTGCCCAAGGGTATTGAGGTGATAAAATGATGTTTACTAAAGCATAATAAATAATCGTAGAAGCACAGCCGATCAGTGCGATTTTTAGCGTTTTTGCTTTTTCATCTAAATACATCAGAATTGGCCACCAGAGAATAGGGTAAATGGCGTAAATGAACCATAGATGATCTGGTGTGTAAATATAGTTTTCTATAATAAGAAACGCGATAATCATCGTACTACAAATAATTGAGTATTGTTTATACATTCTTTTATACATACAGATGATCGTAATTGGCCAAAGCAATAGCAGTAAGCAAGGATAGATAAACCACATTGTTTGGGGCGATGTCGTGAAATTGACGATACCTAAAAAAATCATTGTCATGATGCTCCCAGTTAGTGAGAAGTTAATAAAATTCTTCATGTTTATTCACCCCATCTCTTACGAGACCATACAAAGTACATAGACAATGGCCACCAAAGAATGGCGAAGATTGGATAGATTGCCCAAATTGTTTGTGGTGTGTAATAAAGATTAATAAATATAAAGAATGCAATAATTAAGCCACTACCCCAAAGAGAGAATTCTAAATTTAATTTAGCCATATTTTTCTTAGCAGGCACCTTAACGCCCAGTTCCTTTTTTAAATCTTCTATGTCTCCAAACTCCACAATTGCTTTATTGATGGCATCCTCTTGTTCCTTTCCTTGGTCCATCAAATAAAATACTTTCTCTTCAAGATTTTCAATAATTTCTTGTTTAACCATTTCCGTTTCATTGTTGTGAGGAATATCCTTAAACAGCTCATCAATATGGTTTTTTATTCTCTTCATTCGACGCCCTCCATAAATAAATCAATAATTTCTTTTACTTCCGACCATTCTTTCACTAACTCATTTAAATACGCCTTTCCCAATGAGGTAATGCGGTAATACTTTCTTTTGCCACCATGTGAAACATCTCCATAATAGGCTTCAATAATTTCTTTTTTCTCAAGACGTTGAAAAACAGCATACAAAGTTGCTTCTTTAATCTGAAATCGATTATTTGTACGGAGACTTATTTCCTGAGAAATTTCATAGCCATAGCGGTCTTTTTCTGAAATGAGCCGTAAAATAATCGAATCCAAGTGTCCTCGGATAATATCACTGCGAACCATAAGTCACCTACTTCATTTTATTGCTCTATCTGTCAGAGTAATATTAGCAAACATTACTCTGCCTGTCAAAGTAATTTATTTTCTTTTTTTAGAGCACGAAAAAAGAACTCCATTCGCTGCCTAGCGAGTGGAGTGATCGATCATAGTGTTCTACATATATAATCCTGCAAGAAAGATTCCCTTAGCTTCCTCATAAATATCATCAAATTGACTTATCGGTAGAGGGTTTGTGCCACTTCCTAATTCAACGGTAAAACCTGGCCTACGCCAATCTTGGATAAACCAATCTTTATAGCCTGCATAGCTCCCAGCAGATTGTATGGCTTCATAGCCACTCACTCGACTAAACTCATTCACAAGCACCTCTGATTCAGGTGGTTCAAGATTTTCAAAGCCCCAATAAATAACGCGGCCCTGTGTATGAAAGGCTAGTACTCTAGCAAAATCACGCTGCTTGGTCAAATCTGCCATCGCTATGGCCTCAGGCTCAGACAAAGGTCTTTCTCCGCCATAATCTCTAGGCCCAGGAGTTTTCGGGTTACGGGCGCTTTCTAAATCCCATTCGGCAGGAAACTGGTCATTTAAATCGACACCATGGATATTTGCTTTCCAGCCAGAAAAATCAGAGCTACCATTATTCCATGAGATGAGTTGATTGTTTAATGATTCATCATTTGGCGGGCCTTGTATGACTAAATTGACGCCATCAGGATTCACCATTGGCACTACGGATAGGGTCGTTTGCTGATAAAGAGGGAATAAAGAAAGTCCATTCATATTATTTTGGTTCGTGAGAGCGAGCAAATAGTCACTTAAAAATGTTAGAATAATAGGTGTAGTAATCCATTCATTTGCATGGAAGGAGCCATTATAGTGAACACGTTTAGCTCCATGACCAATTAATAGCTCGGGTAATTCCTTCCCTAACACAGAGCTACCAATGATAGAATTGCGAAGAAATGGATAGGCGTTAACGAGCCTTTGAATATCATTCATCATGATGTTGTACGTATAATTTTGCTTACCATCAATTAAGCGCCATGTTATGCGTTGAGGTATGTGAATCATCTGGCCAATTTGTAATTGACTTGGATTAACACCCGGGTTTACGAGTAATAACGCAACAAGTGTGAGATTATACCTTTGTGCAATTTGCCAAAGAGAATCCCCTTGTTTTACTTGATAGTCAATGATCACAAATCCAGGAATACGAACGCGTTGCCCGACTCTTAAAAATTGAGGATTTATATTGGGATTGGAATCTAAAATGAGTGGAAGAGGTATTTTAAACACTTCACTGAAATGCCAAAGGGAATCTCCTGGCCTTACGAATATGTCCACATGCATTCTCTCCTTAGTTAAAAATGGTTCAATATAAAATGTATATGTGAGAAACTAAGACTTATTAATGCGCAGGCTGCAAAATTTCTTTATAGGAAAGTTTAAGTTAAAATTCTAGTCACATTTATAACAAAAATAGAATTCAAGAAAGGTAAAGGTAGGAAAACCAAATGTTAAATAATTTTAAATTGGGTATACGCTCCAAAATTACATTAGGTTATATCATCATTATTCTTTGCTTACTTGCATCAGTGATCATCCTAAATAATCAAATTACTTCTTTGCAAAAGGAAAGGAATTTTATTATTAAGTACGACTCTAATGTGAAAACATTAACCAATGATATTGAAAAATATATATTGGATATGGAATCAAGTCAGCGAGCGTTTATTATTACGGGTGAGCCTAGTTATCTGGAGCCGTATGATAATGGAGCGGAAAACTGGAAAATAGATTTTAATGATCTTTATCAGCAAATGAAAGACAAACCAACCCAGCAGGAAAAATTAAAAGAGATAGAGGAAACGATCGAGCATTGGATTGAAACAACAGGTGGGCCAACTATTCAATATAAAAAGGACGGGAATACAAAAGCATTAACGGAATTTTTTAAAGTGGATAATGGACGCCAAGACATGGAGAAGATGCGCAAATTATTCGATGCATTTCGCGCAACTGAAAATACTTACACACAAGCAAAGGCTGCTCAGTTAGACAAACAAAATAGTCAATTAACTAGTGGTCTATTTGGGATTTTAATTTTTGTTTCTGTAATTGCTATTGTCATAGCAAGTGGAATTTCTCGTTCCATTGTAAAAACTATAACAGAGGTCACACAAACGATTCAGGAAATGGCTGCTACGAAGGGCGATTTCAAAAGAAGAATACATGTTAAGACAAATGATGAAATTAATGAGCTCGCCGATGCGACCAATCTATTATTGGAATCAGTTGAGAAGAGAGAATGGTTACAAACGAATATTGCTGATATTGTAACAAAATATCAAGGTATTTCAGCTATTACGAAATTGGCTGAAACTTTTCTATCAGAAATGGCACAGAAAACACAGGCATCTCTTGGAGCGTTCTATGTTCGGGAAGAGGCAGGGGAACAAGTACTATTTATGAAAAAGGCTGCTTTTGCTGACGGAGATGATCGTGTCGGTATGGAGAGCTTTAAGGTAGGACAAGGTTTAATTGGTCAATGTGCATTAGAAAAAAGAGTGTTATTTTATGATAATATTCCGCAGGATTATCGTTTAATTAGAACAGGGCTAGGTGAAATAAGACCACAGCATATTTTATTGATTCCTGTTATTTTTGAAAATGAAGTCATAGCTGTTGTTGAGTTAGCTACAATGACTAAATTTAATGCATTACAGCAGGAGCTAGTGAAGCAGGTTACTGAAACCTTTGGCTTAACCGTCAACGGTGTATTAGGGCGTATGGAAATTGTTCGATTATTGAATGAATCAAGAGCAATGACCGAGGAGTTACAAGTTCAATCAGAAGAACTTCAAACACAATCTGAGGAATTACAAATGCAGACAGAAGAGCTAACGATGATTAACGAGCAGCTTGAAGAGCGAACGAAAGAGGCAGAGTCCAAATCACGCGAGCTAGAGAAGGCGAAGCAGGAATTAGAGGAAAGTGCAGAACAGCTTATACTTAATTCTAATTATAAATCGGAGTTTTTAGCGAATATGTCACATGAACTTAGAACGCCTTTAAATAGCATATTAATTTTGTCAGAGATGCTCGCAGAAAATAACCATGACCACTTAACAGATGAGGAAGCTGAATTTGCGAAGGTAATCCATTCATCAGGTGAGGATTTGCTTGCATTGATTAATGATATTTTAGATTTATCAAAAGTGGAGGCAGGAAAGCTAGATATCATTTTTAATGAAGTAAATGTGAGCGAAGTACCTGTTCAAATTGAGCATACTTTTGCACCTGTCGCAAGGAAGAAAAATATAGATTTCCATATTTCAAAGGCAGATAATGTTGTCGATGTATTCTATACAGATGAAAAGAGATTCCAGCAAATCGTAAAGAACTTATTATCAAATGCCTTTAAGTTTACGGAACATGGATCTGTAACTTTAGCCATTAATCAGCTTGCACAGAGCCAGCTTACAAGCAATATGCAAGATATTAGCGCTGATTGGCTAGAAATTACTGTTTCAGATACCGGTATAGGAATTCCAAAAGACAAGCATCAATTGATCTTTGAATCATTCCAGCAAGCAGATGGGGCTACTGTTCGAAAATATGGTGGAACAGGACTGGGCCTTTCAATTTGTAAGGAATTTGCGAAACTACTAGGTGGTTGGATTACACTGCAAAGTGAAGAGGGACAAGGTAGTAGCTTTACGTTAACGATTCCAAGCTTACCAAATGGGGTTGAAGAAGATCATTGCGATAAGCTTGCTGCTTTAAATGAGGTAGCTGTAACAATGGAGGAAGAGGCACCTAGAGAAGAGCCGGTGCAGGATAATAGGGAAGCTTTCAAACATGAGGTAGAGGTTTTTCAAGGAAAAAATATTTTAATCGTCGACGATGATAACCGTAATATTTATGCCTTAAAAACGGCACTTGAAACAAGGGGTATGAACATTTTAGTGGCTAAAGATGGACTGGAATGTTTAGAGGTTTTGCAAGCTCATCATGAGATTGATTTAGTGCTTATGGATATTATGATGCCGAATATGGATGGTTATGAAGCGATGACTATTATTCGCCAACAAATGAAGCGGACAGATCTACCGATTATCGCCCTGACGGCGAAGGCTATGAAGAATGACCGTGATAAATCATTGCAAGCGGGTGCATCTGATTATATTAGTAAACCTTTAAATTTAGATCAATTAATATCCGTTTTAAGAGTATGGTTAGTTTCTAAAGGGAGTTTATAAAGATGGAACATTTTGAGCCATTGGAGCAAAATATACAATTGAATAAGCAAACAAATTTAGAAATTGATTTGTTATTAGAGGCTATTTATCGTTTATCAGGGTATGATTTTCGGCAATATAACCGTTCTTCCATTTCACGTCGAATTTTTAATAGAATGAGAATAAATAGCATTCCAACCATTTCTCGTGTTCAGGAAAAGGTTATTCACGATCAGGAATTTTTAGAGCAGCTGTTAAATGATTTTTCAATCAATGTCACGGAAATGTTCCGTAACCCAAGTTTTTTCAAGGCATTTCGTGAAAAAGTGATCCCAGCCTTACGAGAATACCAAGAAATCCGGATTTGGCATGCTGGCTGCGCAACTGGTGAGGAAGTTTACTCTATGGCCATCTTGCTTCAAGAGGAAGGGCTTATAGACAAGGCTGTCATTTATGCAACAGATATGAATGAGCAAGTATTAGAAAAGGCGAAGAAGGGTGTCTTTCCTATTCATAAAATGCAGGCATATACGAAAAACTATATGCTTGCAGGGGGAGCCCATGCTTTTTCGGAATACTATAAGACGGATTATCAATATGCTTATTTCCATCCAACATTATTGAAGAATATTATTTTTGCCCAGCATAACCTAGTGACAGATCAATCATTTAATGAATTTCATGTTGTCCTATGTAGAAATGTCCTTATTTATTTCTCACCTCAGCTGCAAAGTCAGGTCCATCATTTGTTTTATGAAAGCCTAAGCGACAATGGGTTTTTATGTTTAGGCGATAAGGAAACATTGCGCTTTGAAGAGGTTATTTCGAATTATAGGGAAGTTGTTGGGAATGAAAGAATTTATCAAAAAATAGAGTAAAGAGAAAGAGGCTACCTTGTGATGGAGGTAGCCTCTTCCTTTTTATCTAATCAGCAGCACGGGCTTGGATCATTAAGACACACATATCATCTGGTTGATTGTTTTGTTTGTCCTTAGGTAATAGGTTGTCGATGAGAGGTTGAGCATAGTCCCATTTAGAGGATGTTAGCGTTTGCAAATGCTTTTCGGATTCTATTTCACAAGGTCCCATTGCCTCTAAGACACCATCTGTAAACATAACAATTTGTACATTTTTTTCGTATTGTATATATTGTTTTTTGACATTAATTTCATCGAAAAAGCCGACTGCACAGCTACCTTGATTTAATGGAACACAAGTTTCCTCATCAATTAATGCGTACCCCGCAGGATGACCAGCGTTTATGTATTCGATTGTTTTTTGTTTCGTATCAATCACTAAATAAATCGCTGTGAAATAATAAAGATTTTCATCCTTGCCATCTTGCAAGAGGGTCATATAACGATTCAGCTCTTTAATAACAAGTTCAGGGTCGTTTAATTGTTTAACAGCCTCTCTTAAAACTGAGGAGATAAACATACAAACTAGCGCTGCAGATATACCATGGCCCATCATGTCCAATAAAATAATGGCGTAACGATGATCATCTATTTTATGCCAATAGTACATATCACCTGCCAAGTTAGAGGATGGTAGGTATGAGACTTCTAGACGAATATCCTTTTCATTTAACGGTGGACTAAGCAGGCTTCTTTGCACATGAGTAGCTAAATCCAATTCGTATTGTATTTTTTTTTCATGTTGAGTGTGCCAATCTAATTCAGCTTTTAAACGTAGGGCAACTCGTATTCTAGCAAGCAATTCCGTTTTATTAATCGGTTTTGTAATATAATCTACACCCCCGATATCTAATGCTTCTGCGAGTTTGTTTTTATCTTCGAGCGCTGTAACAAAGATGATTTGAATATCTCTTAATCTTTCAATTTGTTTAATACGTTTGCAGGCCTCTATACCATCTACTTCAGGCATCATAATGTCCAATAAAATTAAATCAACTGAGCTTCCGGTTGGATTTGGTTCATTTAATTGTAAATAATCAAATAGCTCATTAGCAGATGAAAGAGAAACACAGTGCTCATAACCTGCATTTTTCAGTATTTTTTCAATGACAAATAAATTGACTTGATTGTCATCTACTAGAAGAATGGTCATAGTTATTTCCCCTTACTCTAATTGAATTGTGCAGATTATTATTCGTGTATATAAATTACTTCCAACTTTATTATTATACAAAACATTAGAGGAGAAAGGTATTTTCGCGATTTGAAAGAAGAGCTTTCAATCATAAATTTTCAATTTATCATTTTTAGAGGCTGGTATTTTAGCTTTTCTAAATCCTTGATATATATCAAAGGCATTGGCTAAAACAGCAATGATCATACTGGCAAGTAGGATCTTATCTATTATAGAGGAGACCTTGGCTGTGTTGCTTTCTACGATTGCGGCAATGTAAGGAATAGAAGCACTATGGATAAAATCTTGATGACCAGCGATGACAATAAATACAATAGTTCCCGCACCTTGAAGCAATGCATTGATGATAGCAATCGTCATGGTCCATTGCCCGGTACGCCATTTTAAAAATGTTAAAGCAAGACTAAGAATGACACAGAGCATAAAGAAGAGAGCATAGGATTGTAAAATAGTTTGATTAAAGATGGGCATAACGAACTTTAAGCTACCATTCCCATTTGTTGTATAAATACCTAAAAGACGATTGGCATTCCAATAAACAAAGGTAAAAATAATAACCCCTACAAAGCTAAAAATTATATCACTTAAAGTGATGAGTTTGTCTTTAGGAATGGTTTTCATTTTTAAACTTTCAGGTGTCCACTCCTTGGGGGCATTCAGGAAAGGCAATAATTGAATTTTATCCGCATTAGAGCGTTCCATGACGATGAAAAAAATGGTGATCCAAAACAAAACGTGAAATGATACAGAAATAATGGCAACAATGGTCATGGAAAATGCTGAAATGATAGTGGAGAGCAAGGCTTCTTCTCCTGAATAGAGGAAAATTCTCTGAATTACTTGAACAATGATTGTTATAAAAATTGCCCAAGGAAAAACGAGTTTAATGGTTCTAGTGTATGGTTCAAACACGTTTGGACCAATTAAATAACGTGGCGTATCTTGATAGCTTGCTGCCACTTTTGCAGGGCTCCCAAGCTTTTTTAGCACTTCCATTATATCTGCTTCTGAATATGGCTCTGGCAACATATCTTCAATAGTAGCTTTTAGCTCAAGCTTTATGTTTTCACGTTTATTTTTATGTAGTCTTTTAGTTACTTCATCGATATACGCATCAATTAAAGTCATTTCTTTATTCCTCCTTTAATCATGTTCATTGTTCATTCATATGACGTGGTAATATATGTTATTATGGGTGGAAAATGAATATGAACGACATATCCTACTTTGAAAATGGAGGGGAAACCATGAGAATGGTAGAGAGATTAGTAAAAGAGCAGGATTTTTTAACTTTTGCGAGTATTGTTGTAGGAGCCTACCCTGGAAGAATGAACGGAGCTCAGATAACAAAAGAGCAGTTAAAAAATCTTTTTATGGATAATCAAAATCATGATGAATCCCTAAATTATTTTGGACTTTGGGAAGATGACAAACTAATTGGCGGCATGCGATTACATGATTTTCAAATGAACCTTTTCTCTAAAATGATACCGATTGGCGGAGTAGGGCTTGTTGCAGTTGATTTACTACATAAAAAGGAAAAAGTTGCGAAGGAGTTAATCCATCAATTCTTTCACTTTTTTTTAGCAAAGGATATTCACTTTGTCGCTTTGTATCCGTTTAGGCCCGATTTTTATAAGAAAATGGGGTTTGGATATGGACCGAGAATGTATCAATATTTAGTAGAGCCCTTAAGCTTTCCTAAAGGCCCAACGAAGAAGCACCTTACATATTTAACAGTGCAAGATCAGAAGCAGCTAACAGATTGTTATAACAGGGTAGCGTCTCAAAAGCATGGAATGTTTCTTAAAACAAAATCAGAGCTTTCCTTTATTTTTAAAAACGACGAAAACTATGTGATTGCGATGAAAGAGGATGATAGCGTACAAGGCTATATCGTTTTTTCATTTGAAAAGCAAGGTGAGAGTAATTTTATGTTGAATAATTTAGTCATTAAAGAATGGGTATATGAGACACCGCAGGCATTGTTAGAGCTGAGTACATTTTTAAACAGTCAGGCAGATCAGGTAAACCGCATTGAGTGGAATACACAAGAAGACAATGTTCATTTCTTTTTAGGCGATGTCAGAAATGGTACAAATCATTTAATTCCTAGTGTTTACCATGAAAATGCCGTGTCAGGGGTTGGACTGATGTACCGTATTATAAATGTAAAAGGTTTTTTTGAAGAGTTAACGACACACCATTTTAATGGTGTAACACTGACATTTAAATTAACCGTTTCGGACTCATTACTTGCTGAAAATAATCAGCAACTCATTATCGAGGTGGTTGAAGGAACGATAAACATTATTGAAAGTGGTCGCTATGATGTAGAAGTAGTTGTAGATGTGGCTGAGCTTTCCTCACTGGTAATGGGAGTCATAACGGTACAAGAACTGTATATGCTGCAGCAAATAAAAATCAGTCAGGAGCAATATCTACAGGCTTTACAGCAATTTTTCTTTGTATTTGAAAAGCCAAAATGTACGACGGCATTTTAGAATAGTTGTGCTGACCTAATGTTCCTTTTTCATAAATAGAGATGATCGTGTTGGTCTTTCAAGTGGTGTAATATTAATAATAAAGTAACTAATGATGAGTATGAGAATAATAACGGAATAGATTAACGTATTAAGAGGATGATCGTGCTCAACGATAATTAATCGAATCATGGCTGTGATACCTATATATATAAAGTATCGAAGCGGAAAATGATAATCCTCTTTAAAATATTTAATAATCATCGTAATGAACTCAAAGTACAAGAAGAATATAAGGATGTTGGCTAGGAATAGCTTGTAATCGCCACCTTCCTTAGAGAAGAGCAATATTTTAAGAAATTCTATTAGCTCCTTAAAGAGTAAAAACGCTAGTATGAGGGCTAAGAGGACTAGGCAAACATTCAGAAAAAGTTGCAAAGACTTTGGTACAGCTTTAATGAGCTGTATATAGGTTGAATTTTTTTGATTCATATAACTCCTCCAATCGGATTTGTATAGTGAGCCTAAACATATTTATCATATGGCAAAATACGAGTGTATTATGATATGAATATAACAAATTGTCGTAAATCTTTCTTTTAGAAATTGTAAAGTTTTGGTATTTTTTGTGAAAGAAAGTTTTTAAAATAATTTAGTGGTATGCTAAAATAGATGTGCATGAATATAAAATTTAAAAGGGGTTTTTGAAATGGCAAAATCAGCAAAAACAGATGCGAAAATTACACCAGAGCGTTTAGAAGAAGCGTTAGTTGTTCGTGATCGTCTTATTATCGAGCTACTTGTTCAAGTACTTGATGAGAAGCTAGTAATTGAACGCCCAGTATTACGTGAGCGTGTAGGAAACCTTGTAGATCTTTCTAGCTATGATGCAGAACTAAAGGAAACAATCCACGCAGTTATTAACAAACTATAATGTAAAGAAGAATGCTACGACCATTTCGTAGCATTCTTTTTTATAGGATGTCACATGTCATGTAAAGCGTTCTACTAATTCATACATACGCTCTGCCTCTGAATGGAGCTCCTGTGAGGAGTGCATGATAGACGTAACGGCTGACTTCTGTTCATCAATAGATGCATTAATTTGCTCTGTTGCAGCAGCAGATTCTGTGGCCACGCTCGCTATTTCGTTAATAGCATGAATGACCACCACACGGTTTTCTGCCATTTCACTCATACCCTCATTAAGAGAAACAAGGTGCTCGGTTATATCCTGAATAGAATCGGCTAGGAAAGTAAAAGCTCCTTTTACTTCTGTAATCGACATTGCCTGACTTTGTGAAAGCTGAAGAGTGTGTATCATTTTTGTATCTGAATTGACCGTATCAATCTCAATGCGCTGTAATAGATTTTTGACACGATTAGTTGCTTCATTTGTATCCTCTGATAAATTTCGTACTTCTTCTGCTACTACAGCAAATCCTTTACCGTGTTCACCTGCACGAGCGGCTTCGATACTTGCATTTAGCGCTAATAAATTTGTTTGCTCTGAAATGGAAGTTATTGTTTGAACTACTTGATGAATTTCTTTCATCTGATTTGTTAAACTTGAAAAATTAGTTCTTAACTCTTCGATTACTTGCGTGAATTCATGAGAATTTTGCAGTAATAGATCTACTTTTTGTCTACCATGTTCTTGTGATTGATTAATAGTATTCATATTTTCGGTAATGTCCTTATATTTACTTGTAGCATTGGAAATCAGAGATGATAGTGTTTCCACTTTACTACTAGCCATTTCAGCTTCCTCTGCCTGCACAACAGCCCCTTTAGAAATGTCGTTGATAGCTTGATGGATTTCATCAGCTGAGGCGGTCGTTTCCTCTGTAATCGCACTAAGCATTTCTGAAGAAACTCTCATTTGGGAGGCACTATCCTTTGTATTGTTGACCATCTCATGCAAGCTTTGCTTCATATTATTGACATTATTCGCTAGTGTGCCAAGTTCATCCTTTGTCGTAATGGGAATGTCCTCTCCTGTGAGCTTACCTTGCGCAATATCCGATGTGATCACCATAATTTTTCGTATGTAGGCGGTCATCTGTCCAGAGAAGAACCAAAAAAGCACGACACCAATTATAGTAGCTAGGATGGTTGTACCAAGTGTGTAAACTAAAACATTTTTAGTGCCTGCATTAAAATCCATTTCATATGTACCAGCCGCGATAATCCATCCCCAATGCTTGTCCATTTCAACATAAGTAATTTTTGGAGCAACAATATCTGGATTGGAGGGTAGGGCCCAGTCATACCGCACATATCCGCCACCTGCTTGTGCCGTTTCAATCATTTCCTTTACAAAATAACGTCCATCACTCGTTTGTAAGTCGGATATATTTTGACCTTCAAGAGAGGGGTGAGTTTCAACCATACCATTGTCCTTAAAGGCATAGAAATAAAAATTATCACCGTATTTTACAGGGTTATCGATTGATCGCTTTTGATCTTCAATTTTATTACCAACAATCTGTGTTCTGGCACTTTCCTGTGCTTCCTCTAACGTTAATTTTCCATTTTGAACCTGGCCATCTAATTGTGCAATTAATTCAAGTATGCCTAGAGTACCATTCTTAAGACTTTGTCTACCTACCTGATCCATCTCGCCTTTTGCTACAAAATAATTCACTGTTCCAACCAGCACTGTAGATATGAGAATAACAATAATGGCTAAAGCGACCAACTTATTACGTACTGATTTAATCATAGAAAAGACCTCCGTTCCTCTAAAGTAATACAGTATAGTTATAGTATAATATAAAATTATCTAATAAAATAGAAAATTCTGATAATAAATAGAATAATTTTGTTTTGTATTGTAGGCACGGTGTTTATAAAGAAATGGGGATAATGAAATGATCTAAAAAACCCCACTTCAGATTGTTCTATCCTGAAGTGGGGTTGTAACGTATTAGTACACTTTATCTCCATTGAAGATAGAGTTTTTCACGATTACATAATCAACATTTCGAATAGCATCTAGCTTTGTGCCACCTGCATAAGAAATAGAAGATTGTAAGTCTTGCTGCATTTCAATTAATGTATCTTTAATATTTCCTTTATGCTCAACATACATTTTCTTTCCTTCGACGTTTTTACGTTCGCCTTTTTGGAATTCTGAAGCAGAGCCGAAGTATTCTTTTACCTTTTTACCCTCGACTTCGATTGTTTGACCAGGTGACTCTTCGTGACCCGCGAATAAAGAACCGATCATTACCATTGAAGCCCCAAAACGTACAGACTTAGCAATATCACCGTGTGTACGAATACCACCATCAGCAATAATTGGCTTTGTAGCAGCTTTTGCACACCAACGAAGTGCAGCTAACTGCCAGCCACCTGTACCAAAGCCTGTTTTAATTTTAGTAATACATACTTTACCTGGTCCAATTCCAACTTTTGTCGCATCAGCCCCAGCGTTTTCAAGCTCACGTACTGCTTCTGGTGTTCCCACGTTACCAGCAATAACAAAGCTATTTGGTAAGTGTTTTTTAATATGCTGAATCATACGAATAACAGCATTAGAATGGCCATGTGCAATATCGATTGTAATGAAATCGGGTACAACATTTGTAGCTGCTAATTCTTCAATAAACGCATATTCTTCTTCTTTTACACCAACACTAATTGAAGCAATTAAATCACTGCCATGCATATCTTGAATAAAGTTAATACGTGCTTCTGGTTGGAAGCGGTGCATGATATAAAAGTAACCGTTTTCAGCAAGCTTCTTAGCAAGAGTTTCATCAATAATTGTTTGCATATTAGCAGGTACTACAGGAAGTTTAAAAGTATGCCCTCCTAAAGTAACGGAAGTATCACATTCTGAACGGCTTTCTACGATACATTTTGCGGGAATTAGTTGAATATCTTCATAGTCAAATACGTTATCCATTATATACACTCCTAAAATACGAATATTTTTAAAGATTTATTTTAAATTGTTCGCCATTTGGTAATTTACATGATTTTTGAGGAAATGTCAAAGCTTTTGCTAAAATAAATAAAAAATTTGAAGATAAGGCTATATTTCTTATGTTATAGATGAATTATTTATCTTTTAGTTTGTGTTATGATTTATAATCCATGTACAATATAATTGTTTCAAAAAATGTCAAGGGAGTGTTGGAAATGGCGGTAGAGGTATATTTAGTTTTTAACGGGAATTGTCGAGAAGCTGTAGCGTTTTACGAAGATGCGTTTAGTACGGACAAGGCTGAAATTATGACGTTTGGGGATTCACCACAAAACCCTGATTATCCATTACCAGAGGAAGCAAAAGATCTTGTTATGCATACACGACTTTCCGTATTCGGTAGTAGAATTATGTTCTCAGATACATTTCCAGGCTCACCATATGCGGTTGGAAACAATGTTACATTAGCAGTTGTTTCTGATGATGAAGAGCAGATGCGAAAAGCATTTGATAAGCTTAAAGATGGTGGGAAAGTTGTTATGGAGCTTCAAGAAACTTTTTGGAGCAAATGTTACGGCTCCCTTACAGATAAATTTGGTGTAGAGTGGCAGTTTAGCCATGAGGTAAATGAATAATTAATATAATTCAAAGCACGGTGATCATTCACCGTGCTTTATTTTTAGTAATGAAAACGATTGACATAGCCCTGTAATTCATCCGCCATATCGAGTAATGCTTTAGAAGATGATGCGATTTCCTGCATCGAGGACAATGTTTGTTCAGTTGAAGCGGCTACTTCTTCAGATGCCGCTGCATTGAGTTTAGCATGATCCGATAGTTCAATGGCCGTTGCCGAAACCTCTTCCACTACAGCAGACATTTCCTGAGCAGAAGCCGATATATCCTCCATTTTAGGAGCAATGTTTCGTAAGCTCTCAATAATACTTATAAATTTCTTCTTTGTGTCCTCAGACAGCTGTAAGCCATCTTGGACATCTGCAGAAGCCTTCATCATGGTTTGAACAGATTTAGCCGTATCTTGTTGAATGCCTGTAATTAGCGTGGCAATTTGTTCTGCTGATTGATGAGATTGTTCTGCCAATTTACGTACTTCATCTGCCACAACTGCAAAGCCTTTGCCATTTTCGCCAGCTCGTGCAGCCTCAATCGCTGCATTCAATGCAAGAAGATTTGTTTGGTCTGAAATGTTACTAATAATCTCGATGATGGAGCCTATTTCTTTTGTACGATCGAATAGTGATTTAATCATGCTATCGGACTGTGCTACAGATTCATGGATGGATACCATTTGATTCACCGATTGTTCGACAGATTGTCCACCCTCCACTGCTAAATGGATAGCCTGACTGGATAGATCAGAGACTTGTAGTGCACTATCTGCTACCTCTACAACTCCTTTTGCAATTTCCTCTATGGAAATGGCATTTTGATCGATTCCTGTTGTTTGTTTTTCTGTACTGATAGCTACTTGCTGCATTGCCTCTGTCACTTGTTCAGAAGCAGCGATATTCTGCTCCGCATTTGCTGAAAGACCTTGTGCAGCAGTTTGAACATGCTGAGAGCTTTGATCAACATTGCGAATGAGCTTTTTTAAGTTTACTTTCATGGAGACAAATGCCTCACCAAGCTGTCCAATTTCATCCTTCGTATGAATATCAATATATTCCGTTAAATCCCCATCACTTATTTTTAATGCGCTCTGCTGTAATCGCTTAATAGGGCTAACAATGGATTTAATCATAGCCAGCATAAAAATAATGCCAACAATAATAGAAACGGCAATGATTAGTAAGGTGATAGTAAAGGTTGCGGAGGCAGCATCTGTAGCCTCTGCGGTAAACATTGTTCCGATAACCTTCCATCCTGTCAGTTCGTTTGTCTCAAAGCGTAAATGTTGTTTTTTTTCAATAATGATGCCTTCCTGCTGTTCATAAACCTTGGATATATATTTTTCTGTGGCTTCGGTTCCACTTTCTTTATCCCTTTGTGCTACATATAGCTGATTACTATCCAGTATGGCCGCAAAGCCAGTTTTCCCAATACGTGTATCATCTGTTAGTGCACTTAGCACAGAGATATTTAAATCTAAGGCAATAACACCTGAATCATCAGGGAGAGCTTGCATAACGGTCACTACGATATTATTTGTAGATTTTGATAGATAAGGAGAAGTGATTGATGCATGTCCCTTGTTTTCAATTGCTTCCGTATACCAAGGTCGAACACGCGGATCATAATCGCTAGCATACTCATGGACAGGTGCATCTATCATGCCACCATCTGCAGTACCTATATAAAGCAATTCTACCTCCGGGTGTGTATGAACGTATTCTTGGAAAAGATTATTCAATTCCTGACGATTCTTTGGCTGTAAATGAGATAGATTTAACTTTTTTGCAAAATATTCAATATCATATACTTTAGGCGCAATCATATTTGTAATATTGGTATTAAGCATTCTGACACTTTCCATAGCACTTGCTTGTTGCTCATTTAAAATTTGACTTTTAGTACTTTTAAAGGAGGTATAGCCGATCATAAGTGCAGGAACGAGAAGGATGACTAAAAATGAAAAGATGAGTTTCTTTCTTAAACTAAGTTGTTTCATAGGGTATTCCTCCTTAATATGTCATGATAAGTTTGTAGATCATGGGACAACGAAGGCTAATAATGGTTATACATGGAATTAGTCTTTCATGTTGTAATCTGATTCTAAGAGGAAAAGGGAGAATAATCAACATAATTTTCTGAAAAATCTGGAAAATAAAGTTATGTTTTGGGGATATTTATAGAAAAATGTCCTATTTTGTAGTTTTAGACAAAAGAAAAATCTGGGCTCAAGGACTGCTTAACCCAGATTTTTAAATGAGGTACCTTAATAGTGAAAACGATTTACATGACCCTGTAATTCATCAGCCATATCAAGTAACGTTTTAGCTGCAGAGGCTATGTCCTGCATGGAGGATAAAGTCTCTGCAGTTGAAGCTGCAACCTCCTCTGTAGCGGCTGCATTTAATTTAGCATGGTCTGATAGTTCAATGGCTGTAGCAGAGACTTCCTCCACGACTGCTGACATTTCTTGAGCGGAAGCCGAAATATCCTCCATTTTTGGTGCGATGTTTCGAAGGCTTGCAATAATATTCGCAAATTTTTTATTCGTTTCCTCCGTTAGTTGTAAGCCATCTTGGACATCTGAAGATGCTTTTACCATTGTTTGTACAGATTTAGCGGTATCTTGTTGAATAGTCGTAATGAGTGCAGAAATTTGTTCTGCTGAGTGATGTGATTGCTCTGCTAATTTTCGAACTTCATCGGCCACTACGGCAAAACCTTTTCCATGCTCTCCTGCTCTTGCTGCCTCTATAGCAGCATTCAGCGCAAGTAAATTTGTTTGGTCTGAAATCGCACTAATCATTTCCAAAATGGAGCCGATTTCTTTTGTGCGATCATAAAGTGTCTTAATCATTGTATCTGATCGTGTAACAGACTCATGAATCGAATTCATCTGCCTAACGGTTTGTTCGACAGCTTGACCACCTTCCTCTGCCAATTGGATAGCATGGCTAGAAAGATCAGATACCTGCATAGAACTATCTGCAACTTCGACAACCCCCTTAGCAATTTCCTCCACGGAAATCGCATTTTGGTCAATAGCAGTAGTTTGTTTCTCTGTACTGATAGCCATCTGTTGTACGGCGTCAGCAACCTGCTCAGAGGTAGCAATATTTTGCTCAGCGTTTGCAGATAAATCTTGAGCAGAAGTTTGTACATGCTGCGAGCTTTGGTCCACGTTGCGAATCAGTTTTTTCAAGCTTACCTTCATAGAGATAAAGGCTTCACCAAGTTGTCCAATTTCATCCTTGGAATGAATGTCTATAAACTCAGTTAAATCGCCTTCACTAATTTTTAAGGCGCTATGTTTCAGCTTATTAATGGGATTAACAACAGATTTAATCATAAAGAGCATAAAAATCACACCAACTACAATTGAGACAACAATGATGATTAAGTTGATATTTAATGTGGAGGCAGCTGCTTTTGCTGCTTCTGCGGTAAACATTGTACCAATAACCTTCCAACCAGTAAGCTCATTAGTAACAAACTGTAAATGACGATCTCTATCAATAATCGTCCCGCTTTCTTGTTCATAAACTTTCGCGATATAGTTTTCTGTTGCCTCAGTACCACTTTCCGTATCAGGCTGAGCAATATAGATTTTATTGTTATCTAAAAGAGAGGCATAGCCCGTTTCGCCGATGCGTATTTCATTCGTAATGTCGCTTAATGTAGAAATATTTAAATCTATTCCTAATACACCTGAACCATCTGGTAGAGCTTGAGTGATGGTAATGACCATATCGTCTGTAGATTTTGAAACATACGGTGCGGTAATTGAGACTTGGCCATTATTTTCTAAGGCCTGCTTATACCAAGGTCTTGTACGAGGATCAAAGTCATCCGCATACACTTGAACAGGTTCATCCAGTAGTTTCCCTTCAGCAGTACCAATATAAATAAGGTCAACCTCAGGGTGCATATTCACATATTCCTGTAGAAGAGATTTAAGCTCAGGAATTTTATTTTCCTGGAAATAAGATTGATTAAACTTTTTTGAGAAATATTGTACATCTTTCAATTTTGGTTCAATCGTGTTCGTAATATTTGTATTAAGTATGCGCACGCTTTCAGTTGCACTAGCTTGCTGTTCTTCTGAAATTTGCTTTTCAGCGCTTTGGTACGACACTATTCCAATTAACAGTGTTGGAATGAGAAGCATTGCTAAAAACGAAAAAATAAGCTTTTTTCTTACACTTAGTTGTTTCACTTGTATTATCCTCACATAACATTTTTTATTCTATACTTTTCCCTATAAGGTAAATAATTCTCATTCTAACAGAAATAAAGTAAAAGGTAAGCCCTAAAAGATATTATTATCAATTTTTAGAAATTTCGCTAAACAGATTTGTTAGAAGCTATATAATGTTTTGATTTGTTGTATACTAATTTCATAAAAGAGGAGGGAATAGAGTCATGATTCATCAAATTGGACAAGTCATGTTATATGTTAACGACCAAGATGCTGCAGTGAAATTTTGGACAGAAAAAGTAGGGTTTATTATTAAAAACGAGCAGGAAGAGGCGGGAATGCGTTGGATTGAAATTGCACCGTCGAAGGAAGCTCAAACATCCTTTGTGCTACACAATAAAGAAATCATTGCTAAAATGCAGCCAGAATTAAATTTAGGAACACCCTCTATTATGTTTTACGCTGACCAAATTGAAGAAATGTATCAGGATTTTCAGGCAAAGGGCATTAAAGTGGGCGATTTAGTCATGATGCCAATGGGTAGAGTTTTTAATTTTGCTGATCCAGAAAACAACTACTTTGCATTAGTTGAAAAATAATAATAAATGAATGAATCCGCTTATTTTTGTCGTGAAGTAGGCAAAAATAAGCAGATTCCTGTTTAATATCTTCTTATATAAATGTGAGTTAGTCCTCTAAGGTAAATCTTCTCCGAAAATACTAACCGTTTGTCTATCTACTACAAATTCGTGGCCATCCCATTTTAATATATTTTCCACATATCCTAAGCCATCAGCATGGTACCTACCTGCAATCTCTTGATACGCTAAAATTTCATAGGTCCCATCCCGATCATAATCGACAGGATATAATCCGCTAATTGGGTCAACCCAGCCTTCAATCGGTTGCTTTAATGTCCCATCTGGATGATAGATTTCTGCTAAATATTCCGGACCTTTATATTGTAGATCAAGTATATATTTTTTTGCAGGAGCCTTACTTTGAACAACTGCCTTATAGTTGTTGGCATAATTGACTGTATAGTGGAGCTTAGTATTAAATGATTCTGTGTCAAAAATGGAATGCACCTGATTATTTGTAGAGGAGAATATTTGCCCGTTAATAATTCCTCCGCTACCTCCTGTATCAGAAATAACCATGATATCCTCAATATGATTACCAGTAAAATCTCCTAGAAAAATGGTTGGGTGATAGCCCACATTTTCTTTTAGTGGGATTTGTTCGATTCGCCCTGTTTGCCCGTAAAAAATGGTTAAGGTTATGTTTTCCCATAAAGGGCTACCAGGCTTTTGAGTCCCCATTAAAAAAATAGTTTCAAAGAAGCCATCCCCATTAATATCTCCAAATTTAGTTTGAATAACCTGTGGTGCTAAATGGGATGCGATGCCCGCACCTTGCGGAGAATTTATGTTATTCGTCATATATACACCTCTCTCATAGTCTTAGCATATGTTGTAAACAAAGCTTGGTGCATAAAAATTCGAATAGGTCTAAACCATATTAAACAGACAAAAAAACTTGAATTTCACCCATTGACATTTTTAAAGGTGATAAGTAATATAAATGTCAACGAATCAGAAAATTCAGTACCACATGTTATCTCACTACAAATTTGTAGCGCGGGATTTTTTTTATTATTAATTCTTAGTAAGTATATAAGATTTATATATATTGGGAAGAAGGAGATTTTTTGAAGAATTTATTTGTTAAAACGGAGCAACAACGATTTTGGTTAGAGAAGTTAGAAGCCATCTCAAGTCCTATAAAGGCCGAGGCAGCTGAGGTAGATGAACAATCTCGTTTCCCGTTTGAAGCACATCGACTACTCCAACAAATTGGTTATCCGCAACTGACTTTACCGAAACAATATGGAGGAGAGGGCCTATCAGTCTATGACATGGTGCTTATACAAGAAACATTAGCAAGCTATGACGAGAATGCCTCGCTCTCCCTCGGATGGACATTAGGCGTTGTGGGCGAAATATATGCCACAAAATTATGGACGGAGGATTCATTAACAGCATTCGCAGAGGAAATAAAGAAAGGCGCCATGATTAATAGGGCTGTAAGTGAAGCAGCAACTGGGAGCCCAACACGTGGGGGGAGACCAGGAACAAATGCTGTTTCACTAAAAGACGGATGGCGCATAAATGGACGCAAAATCTTTACTACAGCTTCGCCAGTGTTAGATTATTTCCTCACTTCGGCTTGGATTGAAGAGAAGCAACAAATTGGGTTCTTCCTTATCCATAAAGATTCAATAGGCTTATCCATTGAGGAAAATTGGGAAATGTCTGCCATGCGAGGTACTAGCAGCCATGATCTCGTATTAAATGATGTCGTTGTGGCTAAAGATCATTTAGTCGAATTACCAAACCATCCTAGTGGCGGTAAAATAAATGGCTGGATTCTACATATCCCGGCCACATACCTAGGAATTGCACAAGCTGCCCGTGACTATGCGGTACATTTCGCTAATCATCATCAACCTAATAGTTTGAATGCCCCGATTAGTACATTACCAAATGTTCAACAGCTTTTAGGAGACATCGAGTTAAAGCTTCATCAAGCACGCTTTGTCTTATATGGGGTAGCTGAGGCATACGATGATCCAGCAAGACGTGCCATTTTAACAAATGAAATGGCTGTTGCTAAACATACCGTAACGAATATCGCAATTGACATTGTCGATAAGGCGATGCGTGTAGTCGGGGCGAAAAGCTTACAATTGTCAAATCCGCTACAGCGCTATTATCGAAACGTACGTGCGGGGCTTCATAACCCACCAATGGATGATATGACCATAATTAAATTAGCAACGGCTGCTATCGAACAGCAGAAATTAAATGACCATCAATAATAATGTGGATAATAAGGAGAAATGTTTCATGAAGAAGAATAAGATATTTCAATTTGCCGCGATTGGATTGGCTTCCATCGCACTTTTAGCGGGCTGTAATTCTGGAGAATCAGCTGATAAGAATTCAGATGATGGTGGCGAAGTTCGTACAGTCAAAGTTGCCTATGATCAGGCCTCAAAGCCTATTAGTTATATAGATGATAATGGAAATCCAACTGGTTATGACGTAGAGGTAATGAAATTAGTAGATGAATTATTACCAGACTATCAATTTGAATATGTAGGAACGACAAGTGATGATTTATTAATTGGTGTAGAGCAAGGGAAATATCAGGTTGGGGTGAAAAACGCATTCTTTACACAGGAACGTACAGAGAAATTTATTTTCCCAAAGGAATTTTTAGGATTAAGTAGTGCAGGCCTAGTATTACGTAAAGAAGATGAAGGGATAAAGACATTAGCTGATTTTGCGAAAAAGGGCTATTCGTTGGCACCTATTGCAGCTAATAACGCGCAATACACAATTATTGATGAATATAATACGGCCAACCCTGACAATAAAGTAAAGCTTCAAGCGGGTGACGCATTTACAGTTGATGTTGTGCAGTGGGTAAATGAAGGGCGCGTCGATGGTGGCGTTATGATTGAAGGACCATTTAAACAGCAAGTACTTGCAGAAGATGGACCCTATAATAACTTAAAAGATGAAGTAGTCTATAATGAATTTTCTGTGATTAAAACATGGCCACTTTTCAATAAAAAAGAACAAGAATTTGCGGATGCTTACGATAAAGCCATTGCTCAAATTAAAGAACAGAAGCACACAAACGAATTGAGCACAAAATTCTATGGCCGTGATTTATTTGAAGTGTTAGAAACTGTTAATCGTTAATTTAAAGCATATTGACCATTATGAAGACTGTTGAGGCTGGCATGCTCAGCAGTCTTTATTCATAAAACAAAAGTTGGTGAGGAAATGGATAAATACTTTGACGCGACCTATATTTGGAGCGCAATCCCCGTCTTATTACCGTTTATAAAAATTACGTTTTTAGTGGCAGGGTCCTCTATTGTCTTAGGCACAATATTTGGCTTATTACTAGCGGCAGCTAAGCTCTCTTCTGTTAAGCTATTACGAAAACTAGCGAATCTATATACAACGATTATGCGATGTACACCATCTATTGTTTTATTATTTCTTGTCTATTATGGTGTCCCAGCATTAGCTGAAAACTTTGGTCTCAATCTCCATTCCATTGAAACGGCTATTTTCGTGGTAGTAACATTCACCTTACAATTTGCAGCAATTATGTCAGAGGTGATGCGATCGGCTTATTTAGCCATTCCTAAAGGGCAGTTTGAAGCGGCTGTTAGTGTAGGGTTAACGCCCATACAAGCCTACCGAAGAATTATTTTCCCCCAGGCACTTGTCGTCGCATTACCGAACTTTGGAAATGGCATGATTGCTTTATTACAGGAAGGTGCCTTGGCCTATACGATCGGATTAATTGATATTGTAGGGAAGGCCAATTTAATTATAGCTAGTAATATTAATGCTCATGCCTTAGAGATTTATATCGCCTTGGCTATTATTTATTGGGTATTATCTATTATTATTGAAAAGATATTTACTATATTAGAAAAGGTATTTGGTAAGGGTAAAAAGACCTTAGAAACAACGTAAGGAGGCGTAACCATGAATTATCAATTTTTACTTGAAACATTTTTCGTTGCACTATCAGGTGTTCCCATCGCACTCCTTGTCACAGTTGTTGCTTTGTTCATTGCGCTGCCACTAGGTTTTTTACTGGCGTTAACGAGGATTAATAAAATTCCAGTAATACATCATTTAGCAAAGATCTACGTATCCTTTGTGCGAGGAACCCCAATTATTATACAAATCTTTATTATTTATAGTAGTATTCCGCTTTTGTTAAAAATTATTTTTGAAAAATATCAAATTCCATATGATATATATAAAATCAATCCAATATGGTATGCATTTATTGTGTTTGCATTCAGTTCAACAGCTATATTAATAGAGGTATTTCGTTCGGCGCTAAGTACCATTGAAAAGGGACAATTAGAGGCAGCATACTCAGTAGGTTTGACAACATTCCAGGCTTATACCCGAATCATTATTCCACAAGCATTAGTTGTTGCGCTACCGAATATCTGTACAGCGACAGTCAATTTGATTAAGGCAACTTCCTTAGGGTACGCAATGTCTCTACCTGAAATTACCCTGAAGGCAAAGGTAGCTGCAAATGTCGGCTACAATTACGTGGAAGCCTATCTGGATATCTTAATAGTGTATTTAATTTTATGTAGCACAGTCGAATACTTGTTCAAGCGTTATGAAAAATATTTAAGCAAATACAAAACGGCAAATGCCTAAGGGGTGAATGAGCATGTTAGAAATTAAAAATATTCATAAATCATTTGGTGAAAATGAAATTTTAAAGGGTGTAGATTTAGCTATCGATCAAGGTGATGTAGTCGTGATTCTAGGTCCTAGTGGCTCAGGAAAAACAACATTATTACGCTGTATCAATTTTTTAGAAAAAGCGGATCAAGGACATGCGACATTTGGAGATATTGAAGTGAATTTTCAACATGTAAAGAAAAAAGACGTACATGCCATTCGCCAGCGTGTGGCATTTGTCTTCCAAAACTATAATCTTTTCACGAATAAAACAGCATTAGAAAATGTCACAGAAGGGCTAATTATTGGACGAAAAGTTCCTAAGACAGAGGCAGTGAAAATTGGCAAAAGGGCTCTTGATAAAGTAGGCTTATCTGAAAAATATGACGCATATCCAAGTCAGTTATCGGGAGGTCAGCAACAACGGGTAGGGATTGCAAGGGCGGTAGCGTTGAATCCAGATATTATTTTATTCGATGAGCCAACGTCTGCACTTGACCCCGAATTAGTAGGCGAGGTACTGCAGGTCATGAAAAATATTGCAGCTGAGGGGACAACAATGCTTGTGGTGACGCATGAAATGGGCTTTGCAAAAGACGTAGCAAACCGTGTTATCTTCATGGATGGAGGAGTCGTCATAGAGGAAGGTAGCCCTCATGATATTTTTGTTAGCCCAAAAGAGGAACGGACGAAGAAATTTTTAAAACGTGTCATTCCAGAAGACTATACGTTCTATATATAACGAGGATTATTTCCATTCGGACTAAGCTCCAATGTATACAGGGGTGTCGTCTGGAGCTTTGTAGCCCCGAATGGAAATCACTTCGTGCATTCAACACTTCCCTATCATTGAAGGAAGTACGTTAATTTATTGATGGAATAAATGTGTAACTCATGCATAGCTCTCGTACAGGCTGTATAGAAATAGTTACGTTCTGTTTCTCGTGAATAGTTGGCGGCTGATGCATTATAAATCAGGACCGCATCAAATTCGATCCCTTTTGCCATATAGGCAGGGAGTAATAATATCCCCTTTTTAAATTGCTTAGTATTGTGTGTAATAAGTTGAATATCAACGTGATGGCTTAATTGTTCAAACACTGCTGAGCATTCCGCTGCAGTTTTACAAATAACAGCGATCGTTTCAAATTTATGAGATAGGGCGTTGATGCTCTGGATAATTTGTTTATTTAACTCCAACTCATTTGGCAATATTGTAATCGAAGGTTCTAGACCATTTCGGTTAAACGCCTCTACTTCACTACCATCATTTAAAATTTTAGCCGTGAGCTGAATGATTTGCTTTGTCGAACGATAGCTTTTCGTTAAAATCATCTTTTCTGCCTGCTCGCCATATAATTGAGGGTCGAGCAGTGAAGGATTATCAAAGGTATGCGGATGTATGGTTTGATGGCCATCGCCTAAAATTGTCATACGCGCTTTAGGGAATAACTGCTGTAAGACGGTTAGTTGGAATGGTGAATAATCTTGTGCTTCATCAATTAATACATGGCGAATTGTCGTATTTGTTTGCTGTCCTTCAATTTTATCCTGTAAATATAAAAACGGAGCTGCATCTTCATAGGAAATTAATCGTTTTGCTAAATTAGGAAGGGTGTTTTGGCAAATGTCCTCCCAATTGTCTGGGACAAGCTGCTGAAATTCTTGATAGAGAGTATTAGATATATCAAAGAGTTGACGATAGGTACCTACTATATGAACGAACCTTAATTGATTGACAGAGTTTCGTAAAGGTTTAAAATGTTTTTTTACAATTTGGCGCGCTAATTTTTTGCGCTCATGATCAAAATCATCAAATGAGTTTTCTGTATAACGTCCCTCATATAAGAGCTCACTGTAAGACTTGGAGTAGTCTTCCTTGTCTAATAGCTCAGTCGCTTCTTCTACCCAATCCTTCGTACGTTCAGCTCTTTCAATTTTCGTTAATTGCTGTAATAACCATTCCTTCACTAATTGTAGGCGATTTGGTATCGACATGGAGGATGGGAAGGAATAAAAGTATTCCGAAATTTCCTGTGCAGTAATAATTCGTTCTCCACGAAAAACAATATTTTTAAATAATAAGCCTTTGTTCGACAAATAACTTACATATTGGTCGATCAATTGCTTGTAAGTCAGGCTTGCTTTAAATGAAATGCTATTTAATTTTGTTACATATTGAGCTTCGTCTTTTTCCGTTAATAGATCTTCAAGCTGCTCATAAGGGTATTCTAATTGGAACTGACGACCTAAACGTTTTTCAGCAAATTCAATAAACGTTAGTTGTTGCATATTGTCTTCACCTAAATCAGGTAGGACAGTATGAACATATTGATTGAAAAGCTGATTAGGTGTAATTAATAAAATTTGATCTGCTGTCATTTCATTACGATATCGGTATAATAAATAAGCCACTCGTTGGAGTGCAACGGCCGTTTTACCACTACCCGCAACACCCTCTACTATGAGGTAACGTGAGTGGATATGGCGAATAATTTTGTTTTGTTCCGCTTGAATGGTCGCAACGATACTGCGAATATGTTCATTTGCATTTTGTGCAAGGATATCGAGCAATAAGTCATCACCAATGGTTAGGCCGGTATTAAACATAGATTGTAGCTGACCATTTTTAATAATAAATTGCCGTTTAAGCAGCATCTCACCGTGGATATCCTCCGTTGTAGTTTCGTAGGAAGCTTCACCAGGAGTGCAATCATAATACATACTGGAAATGGGTGCACGCCAGTCATAAATGATGATGTTTTCATCTTGCTCATCCAAAAGTGTGGCAACACCTATATAAATTTTTAGAGGTTCAGAATGCTCACTTTGTAAAAAATCGATTCGTGCAAAATAGGGTGACTGCTGTAAACGTTCATAAACCTTTACATTTCGAATGGCCCTTTGCTGTGCAAGTTCTGAATCTGAAAGTAGCTCTACTTGTTGTTTAATAGCAAAGAATGTTTCATCAACATCCTCAGCAGTATCTAAATTGACTCTGACATCGTTCCAGAAAGTCTTCTTAATGGCGACAGCATTTTCTTTAAAGCCCTTTTCTTGAAGCAGTAATTCCTTCATTTTGGCATCAATGATATTTAAACAATGCTCAAGGTGCTGCTTTTCTTCCATCCACTCATGTTGATTTTCCAATGTCTACTCACATTCCTCTCCATAGTTATTATCTTCGCTCGGCATGAACCCTTACCTATATAGATGGTGGGATGTAGGTAATTGTGATTCCTTTTCAATGGCTGAACACTGATCCTTTGTATAACTCGAAAGTCTTCAAACGTAATTATCTCAAGGAGATTTAGTATGGTGATTGAATCAGGAAATTTATCATACATCTACTTCGGTGAGAAGTATAGTCTAGTAATTTTTGTAAATTTATGATACAATAATGGTATAAGGTAATAAAATATTGATATGCATAGACTGCTCTACGAAAAGGTGGAGCAGTCTTTTTTATATGTAGAAAAGTCCGGAATTATTCCTGTTTTTAAAGAAATGATTATTAATTACATGACCTTTTAGTAGAAATATATTTATTTGAATTATCAAAATATATTGACATTTCATATTCTATTTTTTATTCTTGTGTATAAAGTTTCCGTTAATCGGAACAGTTTTCCGTGTAACGGAAAAACAAGGGTATAATCACTTGCCTAATTGCTACGTTGTCTATGTCTCGGTTTAAAGAATAATAAATAGTAGGGGGAGACGGTTATGGTAAACCTGCATCAAGAAAAAAAAGAAGATGAACCACGTATAAAGGGAATTAATGCATTTGTATTAATGTTTATTATTATTTTAGTGATGTCGCTATTAACGTATATTTTACCAGCGGGACAGTATGAAAGAGTTGAGAGTAATGGGAGAATGGTTGTTGATCCAGAATCCTTTCAATACATAAGCTCTAATCCTGTTGGCTTCCTTGAAATATTTAATAGTGTGCATTTGGGGATGCTTGAGGGTGCTCCTATCATTTTATTTGTCTTTCTATTTGGTGGAGCTTTAGGGATCATGCAAAAAACGGGTGCTATTGATTCGTTTATTAAAGTGATGGCCTCTAAGTTTGGGAAAAAGGAGTACGTATTAATCCCTATTCTCGTATTAATATTTGCTAGTTTAGGAACATTAATTGGTTCTGCAGAGGATACGCTGGTATATATAGCCATCATTATCCCTTTAACAATGGCGCTGGGTATGGATGCAATGACAGGCTTTGCGATCGTTATGCTCGGTACATTAGCAACAGGCTTTACATCGGGCATTACAAACCCTTTTAACATTGGTGTCGCTCAAACAATTGCGGAGCTTCCAATGTATTCAGGGATGTCATATCGAATAGTCGTGTTTGCCGTTTTTTATATTTTGACAGTCTTTTTTATATATAGACATGCTAAAAAAGTGAAAAGCGACCCATCGAAAGGGATTTATGGAAAGTTTAATCCGGAGGAAAGCATAAAGATTGATCTGGACTTTAAAATAAGTACACGACATTTACTAGCATTACTCGTACTATTAGGTAATTTTGTTGCATTAATTGTAGGAGTAATAAAGTTCCAATGGTATATAAGTGAAATTGGCGGCATCTTTTTATTAAGCAGTATTATTATGTCTATTATATGTAAGATTGGACCGAATAAAATGGCTGAAGGTTTTATTACGGGAGCTCGAGATATGGTAGAAGGGGCTCTAATCATTGGATTTGCCCAAACCATTTTAGTGATTACGACGAATGGAGGATTAATTGATACGATTCTGCATTTTGTTTCTAATGCCGTAAGTGTTCTACCAGCTTCTATTAATGCAGTAGGGATGTTTTTACTGCAGCTTTGCTTAAATTTCTTAGTACCATCTGGAAGTGGACAAGCAGCGTTAACAATGCCGATTATGACACCTTTAGCTGATTTAATTGGTGTAACTAGACAAACAGCAGTGCTGGCTTTCCAATTTGGTGATGGTATTTCAAATATGGTTATTCCAACGAGTGGGGTTTTATTAGCAGGATTAGCAATCGCAGGCATCCCATTTTCAAAATGGGTTAGATGGGTATTTCCCTATTTTCTTATACAGACAAGCTTAGCCATTGTCTTATTAGTCATTGCACATCTCATAAACTATGGACCATTTTAATAATATAAATCATATAGTAGGAGTGATTAGATTGGTAGAAACAATTGATTTAAAACAACAGGTAATTAAATGGCGTCGGCATTTGCATATGTATCCAGAATTATCACATCAGGAGCATGAGACAGCCCAATATATTTATAATCAACTAGTAACGTTTCCACATTTAGAGGTGAAGCGTTTAACAGAGACGAGCGTGTGTGCATTTTTAAAGGGGACGAAAACAGACAGTAAGGGGCATACGATTTTACTACGAGCTGATATTGATGCATTGCCGATTGAAGAAGAAACGGATTTACTTTTTAAGTCAACCAATCCTGGAGTCATGCATGCGTGTGGTCATGATGCCCATCCAGCGATGCTACTTGGTGCAGCAAAAGCATTGGCTGAGCGTGGGACTGAATTTTGTGGAGAAATTCGTTTTGTTTTTCAACATGCTGAAGAGGTGACGCCTGGAGGAGCTGCTCAACTAGTAGCCCAAGGAATTGTAGAAAATGTCGATTATGCCTTTGCTCTACATGTGAGCCCTGATTATGAGGTAGGACAATTTGCAATGAAAGACGGTAAATTTACGGCAGCGGCAGATGATTTTGAAATTAAAATCTACGGTAGGGGCGGCCATGCATCTACACCAGAGGTCGCTATAGATCCATTACTTATTGGTTCTGAAATAGTTATAGCTCTGCAAACAATTGTGTCACGTAAAGTGCCGAGTACACATGCGCCTGTTTTAACGGTGGCAAAATTTCATTGTGGAACGGCCTTAAATATTATTGCAGATACAGCAGAGCTCGGTGGAACAATTCGTTCACTAGATTCTACAATCCGTGTAGATGCGCGAAAACATTTAGAAAAGATAGCTTCAAGTATTGCTTCCATGCACGGTGCAAAGATAGAAATTAAATGGGAGCTGGGATGTCCCTCTGTTACAAATGATAAAGAGTTAACAGCGTTATCCCGCCGTATAGCTGGAGAGATTGTGGGGGATACAGGCGTGAAGGAGTTACCTGGACCAATGTTTGGTACAGAGGATTTCGCAGATTTTTCAGAAGTTGTTCCTGCATCGATGCAATTTATAGGGGTACATAACGAAGAGTTTGGAGAAGCGTACCCATTACATCATCCTCGTTTTAAAATGGATGAAGAAGCTCTAATTTATGGTGTTCGTTACTTTGAAAATATTGCACGAACACTATGTCCATAAGGGTGAAGTAAGCTAAAAATAATTCATATAGAAGGCGTGAGTGCGATTTAGTATATGACTCATGCCTTTTAAATTGTTTATAAGGATGTATTGAAAAGCACTAAAGGATTGTTTATCTTAAACGATATAGAAACTGGAAGGGAGGTGAGAAGAGATGAAGGTAATTTTTACAGTTGGATTACCTGGAAGTGGAAAAAGTACATTTGTGAAGCAGCTTGCAAAAAGAGAAAATGCTGTTGTCCTTTCTAGTGACGCTATCCGTCAGGAGTTATTTGGTGATGCGACAAAACAGAAATCACGTCAGGTCTTTCGTACATTATATGAGCGTCTTAATGACCTTGTGGCAAAGGGTTATACGGTCATTGTAGATGCTACCAATATTGAACGGGAGCGGAGGATATTTGCACTACGTAAATTGCCAAGCTCGATTAGGAAGGAATGCTATTATTTTGACACGCCCTATTCCATATGTGTAGCTAGAAACCAAAAACGGAAGAGAAATGTACCGTTAATGGTAATGGAAAAAATGAGTAAGCATTTAGAATTTCCGACGGCAGGAGAAGGGTTTGATGAAGTGCATATCGTACATGAATCTAGCCCCTATGCAATTTCCCAACAACAATTTATTTCGCTTATTCAACGTGAGCCCAATTATGAGGAGCTTTTTCAAACACTTCGAGCAATTCCACTTTTTCAAGAGATTTATCATTTCAATCAAGAAAATCCACATCACCAATTCCTATTATGTCAGCATACTTATTTTGTCTTCGCCTATATCAATGAATACTATTCGGAAAGTGATAAGCTGGCATTACAAATAGCAGCATTATTCCATGATGTAGGTAAGCCATTTTGTAAGAAGTATAAACCGTTGCAACAACGATTTGGCTATTTTGGCCATGAAAATGTATCGGCACAGATGGCTTGTCATTTTTTATTGGAATTGGGCTTTGAAGAGGATTTTGTATTAAAGGTCGTCTATTTAGTGCAATTCCATATGCTAATCCAGTATGGTGGCGATCAAGGGGGAAGTGAAATTTATCATTTATTAGATGGGGATTTATTAACTAGGCTTTACTTTTTCCGTGAGGCCGACCAATTTGCTAAATAAACAGTAAAGAAAGGAAGTGTAAATATGACGAAATTAATGAAATACCCAAGAAGCTTCCATTTACCATGGAGCAGAAGCTATACCCATGATGACAAGGTTGCTAAAAATGTGAATCATTTTATTGGGAAAGAGGTTGTTGTCACTGAGAAGTTAGATGGAGAAGGAACAACGCTGTACAAGGACTATATGCATGCTAGAAGCATCCATTCAGCTAACCATCCTTCTAGACATTGGGTCAAAACATTCCATGCTAGTTTTTCTTATCAGATCCCAGATAGTTGGCGATTATGTGGGGAGAATATGTACGCGAAGCATTCTATATATTATCAGGCATTAACAAGTTATTTTTATTTATTTAGTATTTGGAATGAAGATAATATTTGTTTAAGTTGGGATGAGACGGTTACCTTTGCGGAAAAATTAGGTGTTGAAACGGTGCCAATTTTATACAGAGGGATTTTTGATGAGCGTAAAATAAAACGAATGTTTACTGGAAAATCAATGTTTGATGGTGAGCAAGAAGGTTATGTCATTCGAAATGCCGCATCCTTTCATTATGATGATTTCCAATATAATTTGGGCAAATTTGTGCGACCTCACCATGTTCAAACAAGTGAGCACTGGCTACAGGAACAAGTAATACCTAACCGTTTGAAATAAACGTAATTACATTCATTTATGAAAAGGACTGAGAAAAATGTAATACTTGATAGAATAAATCAACCATAGTATATATGAGGAAGTTGCTAGGCTGCATATCCCTTTCATCTAGGGATTACAGGTTCGATCCCTGTCATCCTCCATCCAAAAAAGAACTCCCGTCACTAGTACGAGAGTTCTTTTATATTATTTAGTGTAATTATCGAAATATCCTTGAATATAAATCATAGGAGTTCCTTTGTCCCCTGAACCTGATGTTAAGTCAGATAGAGAGCCGATAAGGTCTGTTAAGCGGCGTGGTGTTGTTCCTTGTGCAGCCATTTGACCTGTTAAATCTTCATCTTTATTTTGAATGTATTCAGAAATAGCAGCTTTTAACTCTTCTCCTCGAAGATCAGCAAAGTCATTGTCTGCTAAATATTTTAATTTAACCTCGTTAGGAGTTCCGTCTAATCCGGCTGTGAAGGCTGGAGAAACAACAGGATCTGCTAACTCCCAAATCTTACCCACAGGATCTTTGAATGCACCATCTCCGTAAATCATAACTTCTACAGTTTTTCCTGTAGCTTCTTGGATTTTAGCTTGGATACCGTCAACAATCGGCTGGCAAGTATGTGGGAACAACTTAATACTATCTTCTGTAGCTTTGTTAGAGCCAAGTAGTCCATATTCAGCATTGAAACCAGAACCATTGATGGATTCAGCTAAAATATTATCAAGACTGTAAACTTTTTCAGCACCGTTTGCTGTTAAAATGCGCTTTGTGCGGAAACGTGAGTGAATATCACATGCTAGAACACTCTTTGTATAATCTAAAATTGTTTTTGGGTTATTGGAGAAGATGACCTCACATGTAGCCCCTTCTGCTTCAATTAATTCTTTATAGTATTCAATATAATCTACACCAGTAAATGTATGCTTTTTATAGCCGAAATGCTCGCGGAATTCCACTTCATTTAATGTATCTGTCCAAGGGTTAATGCCTTTTACATCTAACTCATCGATATCGACAAGATGATTACCAACTTCATCAGATGGGTAGCTTAGCATTAAGACAACCTTTTTAACGCCCTTAGCAATACCACGTAAACAGTTAGCAAACCGATTTCGACTTAAAATAGGGAAAATAACTCCTACAGTATCATTGCCAAATTTCGCAGCCACATCCACAGCGATATCATCAATTGTTGCGTAGTTCCCTTGTGCACGTGCAACTACTGACTCAGTTACGGTCACAATATCTCGATCCTCAATAGCGTAACCTTCTACTTTCGCAGCATTTAACACCGTATCTACAACGATTTGTTCAATATGATCGCCTTCGTTAATAATAGGACCACGAAGACCTCTTACAACTGTACCGATTACACGTTCCAACTTAATCTCTCCTCATTTAACTTTCGTAAAGTGATGTAAAATCCATATGGTTTTACTATACGCCTCACTCATGATATAAGTAAAATTAATAGTTCATATACTAGCTATAAGGGGTGCTTATATGATAGGGAAATTAGATTTATACCGTGTTTTTAGTGTTGTAGCTAAAAATAATAGCTTTTCAAGAGCCGCCAAGGATTTATATATGACTCAACCCGCTGTTAGTCAAGCGATGATGCAACTGGAAAAGGAGCTGGGTACACGTCTTTTTAATAGAACGCCTAAGGGGGTCACTTTGACAACAGAGGGCAGTCTGCTATTTGAATATACAAATTCGGCTTTAGGACTGTTAGATGCGGGTGAAGAAAAGTTATTAGAATTTAAAAATTTAACAACTGGGCAACTAAAGATTGGCGTAGGAGATACGATTTCACGTTTTTTCCTTATGCCTTATTTAGAAGCATTTCATACGATGTATCCGAATATTAAGTTGGAAATGCTAAATGGTACTACCTCTGAAATTTGCAATTTTATTAAATCGGGTGAGGTGGATATAGGCTTTTGTAATTTTCCTATAGAGGATTCGACATTACAGTTAACGGTATGTACGGATATTCAAGATATTTTTGTCTGTGGGGAGAAATATAAGACACTGGCTTCTAAAAGTTTAAACTATGAGGATCTGTTAAAATTTCCGCTTATTTTCCTGGAGAAAAAATCCAATTCCCGCAAATATGTAGAGGATTTCTTATTATCCAATGGGGTCCATATTGAACCTGAGTTTGAGTTAGGTTCACATGATCTTGTATTAGAATTTGCTCGTAGTAATTTAGGAATCGCATGTGTTACAAAGGAGTTTTCAAAGGATTATCTTCACCGAGGACTTCTATACGAATTATCTATAAATGGGAAAATTCCGCCCAGGAGTATAGGTATGTGCTTTTTAAAGACCGTACCTCTTTCTCGAGCGGCGAGCAAATTTGTCGAAATCATTGAACATAAACGTTTTAATACTAGAAGAACCATTAAAAAAGCTTAGCGACGGGAAAAGTCAGCTAAGCTTTTTTTGATAATGCTTCAATTAATATATCGACATTCCGCTTATTTTTCATAGTTGGCGAACAAAGATAAGAAAATGTCCGCATAAAATGCTGTCCTTCAAGGGAGAGAATCGCCATATCACCATTTTTCAACTCACGCTCAATGACACACGCAGACAGTAGGGAAAGCCCAAGTCCTTGCATAACGCTTTCTTTAACGCCCTGATTACTGCTAATGGTTAGCAGTGATTGAACCAGTAAACCATTAGCTCTAAATAAATGATCTAAATAATAACGTGTGCCGGAGCCTTCCTCACGCGCAACCCAGCTTTGCTGTTGAAGCTTGTCCGCGGAAATTGGCTGTTGCTTTGTCAGTGGATGATTACTCGCACTGACAATAAACAGCTCATCCTGCATAAATGGCTTGATCAAAAGTTCATTGTCGTGGGCCTGTCCTTCTATCAGGCCAATATCAACTTGCAATAATTTTGTATATTGAATGATTTCTTTCGTATTACCAATAATAATTTGAAGCTCAAGTTGTGGGAAGCGTTGTTGCAAGCTAGCGATAATGGGAGGCAATATATACTCTCCAATGGTAAAACTAGCACCTATGACAAGTGTCCCTTGTACTTCTTGATGATAGGCTGCAATGTCATCCTTAGCTGCTTCAGTTATCGCCATAATCTGCTTAGCCCGTTTATAGAGAATTTCACCAGTTGGTGTAATTTGTACAGATTTTGGTGAACGAATAAATAAAGTAGTTTGTAATTCCTGCTCAAGGTTTTTAATGTGTAGGCTGACACTCGGCTGTGAAATATGAAGTATTTCTGAGGCCTTTGTAAAATTATTGACCTCTACCAGTGTGATGAACGTTTTTAAAGCCTCATATTGCATATATACACCCCTGTAATTAGAAATATTAATAATAACAATTATATATATGTATTTTACTAATCATGAGCTTTTTTATAAAGTAGTAATCAACAAAGGAGAAAGAAGTGAACATCATGGTTAATGGACAGAACAAAGGAAAATACGCACTTCATCCAAACTTTCTAAAGGGAATATTACTAACACTCTTGATAGCCTTAGTTGCAAAATATATTGCTACTTTTCCTTTCTTTTCAATATTAGGGCAATTGGTCATTGCTATTATAGTAGGGATGGCTTGGCGAGCAGCATTTAAAGTGCAGGATTCCTGGCAAGTGGGAATTGCATTTTCCAATAAGAAGCTATTACGATTCGGTATTATTTTATTGGGGATGCGTTTGAATTTAGCTGATATTTATCACGCTGGCGCTCATGTTTTTTTGATTGCCGTCATTAATTTATTATTTGCATTAATTGTAGTGTATGGTCTAACAAAAATTTTCCACGTAGATCAAAAGCTAGGGATACTAACGGCTTGTGGAACCGCCATTTGTGGAGCTGCAGCTGTCGTGGCAATTGCACCTCAAATTAAAGCAAATGAAAAGGAAACTGCTGTGGGGGCAGCCATTGTTGCATTATTAGGTACAGTATTTACACTTGTTTATACAGTACTTTATGCTGTAATGAACTTAACACCAATAGAGTATGGCATTTTCGCAGGTGGTACCTTACATGAAATTGCTCATGTTATTGCCGCGGCATCCGCAGGTGGAGATGAAGCCATTGATATAGCGGTCATTGTAAAGTTAACGCGTGTCGCACTGCTTGTTCCAGTAGCCATTATAATCGGTATTTTCTATCGAAAAACGGCTAAAGGGGAAGAGAAAAAGGCATTTTCATTGTCAATCATACCGTGGTTTATAGTAGGGTTCTTAGCAATGAGTGCGATTAATTCATTAGGTATTATACCGGCTAATGTGGCGCAAGCCCTTGTAAATATTGCTTACATTTTAATTGCTATGGCGATGGCAGGTCTTGGATTAAATGTTGAGATTAAAACGTTTAAGGAGCTTGGAGTAAAGGCGTTTGTTGCTGGTTTAATTGGTTCAGTTTGTCTATCCGTATTAGGCTATTTTCTTGTTATTTTTTTAGCATGATGATGAAAAATATTTCCCTGTATTAGGACTAATCATTTATAAAAAGATGTTGTACAAACTACCTTCATGAAAAAGACCCTGCATTGTATGCCAACATGCAGGGCTTTTTAGATAGAATCAGAAGATCATGTATAAATATTTAGTGTGTTTATGAACGTAAAGCTTCAATGGAAGTTGCTAATTCAGCAACTACTATTTTGCTACCGATAATTGGGCTATCCGCTTTTTCCCCTTCAGAGCCTGAACTTGGACGGTGATGGGCTGCAGCAAATGCATCGCTATTACGCCATGCTTGGAAATGCTCCTTGGATTCCCAATACATATTAACACTCATTTCGTCATAAGTAGGATCATCCGTTGAAATTAATACCTCTACTTTATGGAAGCCTTCAAATTGTTGTAGAGGACCTGGTTTTGTAAAGTTTGGAGCCATTCTTGCTGCAAAACCTGGCTTCACTTGAATACGATTTGTAACAATGATCATGCTTTTCCCCCCTTATTTTCATTTACTAGGTTTTTGAATGAATTATCACTGATTATCATTCGCAATCAATGATAAGTGGCTTAGGAATACATTGTCAATAGAAGTCCTCAATATATTCTCATCGTAAGTATACTTCTGCTTATACGCTGACATTTAACTGACATAATCCAGTGCTATAATAAACATAAGAGCTAGTTAGTCGCGAGGTGAACAAAAATGGCGCATATATTAGTAATAGAAGACGAATATGCAATTAGCCAGGTGTTAAACGTTTATTTAAAAAAGGTCGGCTATGATGTAACACAATGCTTTAGTGGTGGTGAGGCTTTAGATAAATTTATTGAGACCCAACCAGATTTAGTGTTACTAGATATTATGCTGCCTGAGAAAAATGGCTGGATTATTTTAAAGGAAATTAGAGAATTCAGTGCTTGTCCCATTATAATGTTGACCGCTTTAGGTGAGGTGAATTACCGTTTAGAAGGTTTTGACCAAGGGGCAGACGATTATATTGCAAAGCCCTTTATTGCAGATGAAGTGGTTGCCAGAGTGAAGGCCGTTTTAAGACGGGCTGAAGGAAGCACCGATTCATCCTCTTTAAAGCGTTACGGTTCTCTTGAAATTGATAGGAAGGCACATAGAGTGTTTCTTGGAGGGAAGGAAATACTATTAACGCCTAGAGATTTATCGGTGCTTTTATTTTTAGCTGACCATCCGAACCAAACATTTACGCGTGATCAGCTCATTGATCATGTTTGGGGCTGGGAGTATGACGGAAGTGATCGAGCGGTAGACTTAGCAGTGAAACGGCTTCGTAAAGCGTTGATGGATTGGGATGAAGCAGAGGGCGAAATAAAGACACTACGTGGATTGGGGTATCAGCTGAGTGTTCAAAAGAAATAAAAGAATATCTTTACTTCACTATTGGACAAGCCGTTACTTACTTACACTATTTATAGGTTTAGCTATAATTTCCTTGATTTCGGCAGTTTGGATTCGCCATACGACGTTTGAAAATCGACTAGAGATGATGGAGTTTTTAGCGGATGAGACGGTCTATCGCTTAACCGATAATTCGGAACCCAATAATGGGCCGTTTAACGGTATTCCCGGTTTCATTGGAGATCGAGAACGTTTTACTATGAGAGAAATCGATCCTATCCTGTATGTAGTGGATACAAAGGGCAATATCATAACAAGTAACCGCCCTGTACCACCAGGCAGTGCAAAAAATGTAGTGAGTATGTTAGATGGTGAAGAAGGTACAAAGGAATTAACGATAGGATTAGAGCCCGTTCAATATGTGGTTAAAAGAAAAATAGAAAATAGTCAGGAGCTAATTGGCTGGGTGCTAGTAGTGGAGAAGAAAGAAAATTTAACAAGAGTAAATCAAGCCTATGGTCAGCTTGCCATATTGATTGGGGCGTTGGCTTTGTTAGGCTGGATGGCTATCTATTTTTTATCCAAACGTTTAGCACGGCCCATCAAACAAGTAGCTGCAGCAGCAAAACAAGTGCAGGAGGGTAACTATTCAGTTGATTTACCTCAGGATAGTAAGGAAAAAGAGGTATATGAGCTTGTGACCTCCTTTGAAAATATGGCTCAAAAACTTGAACAACTGGAGAAAACCAGAACAGAATTATTGGCAGGCGTCACCCATGAACTGAAAACACCCGTCACTTCTATTAGTGGCCTATTACAAGCTGTAAAGGATGGCGTTGTAATAGGACAAGATGCAATGGAATTTATTGATATGGCCGTGGTCGAAACGACAAAAATGAAAACAATGGTTGGTGATTTACTTGCTTTTAACCACTTTGCAGTAGATGCGATTTCGGTGAGGCTTGAGCCTGTAGATGTCAATCAGCTTCTGCGGGAGGCGGTCGCACAGTGGGAAATAATGCAGGAAGATGACCGTGTTCATGTAAGCTTGCACCTAGTTGATCCTGCCATCCATGTACAGGTAGATATTGTCCGTATTCAGCAAATTATGACGAACTTATTAACCAATGCGAAACAGTCGATGGATAAAGGATCTGTAATGCTAACACTTAAAGAACAAGGAGATACGGTCTCCATTATAGTAACGGATACAGGGCGAGGTATTCCTGTAGAGGATCAGGCATTTATATTTGAGCGTTTTTATAGAGGAGAGAATAAAAAATATGCCATTCGAGGATTAGGTCTTGGATTACCTCTTAGTAAAATGATGGCACAATCTATTGGTGGTGACTTAAAATTAATCGAAAGTCATGCCACAGGAACTTCCTTTGAATTACTATTGCAAAAAGCTACTACGTCGTAAAGACGTGGTAGCTTTTTGCAATTGGGCTTCATGGAAACAACAGGCCAGAAATGATTTGTAAAATATCGATGAAGAAAATGTAAAGTTGACATCTGCCTGACACAAACGCTCTTTATAGTAAACAGTGTAGACGAGAAACGAGCAAAAGATGCTTTTGCTATCGTTGGGCTTCAGCTGCTATACGACAATGAAATTTAGTAGGGAGTGTGATGGATATATGCCTATAGTAACCTCATTTAATCCAAATGGTCGTCAAGAAATTAAACAGGCGATTTCCTATCCAGACTATGCGTTATTAAAAGCCAAGCTACAGTATATTATGCAGCTGGACAAGCATGCGGGTGCGGATGGGAAATATGTAATTCGGAGTACGTACTTCGATAATTTTGCGAATAAAGTGCTCAATGAGAAAAAGGAAGGCTATATTAATCGAGATAAATACCGCGTACGAATATACGGTAAATCTAGTGCCATTATCAATCTTGAGCGCAAGAGTAAACGGAATAATTTAACCTTTAAAACGAAGTGTGCAATAGCCCAAGCTGAATATGAAAAAATGCGCCTTGGAGATATTTCATGGATGGAGGAGGATGAGCGAGGACTGATTAGGGACTTATATCAGGAGATGAGTTACAGCCAGCTTAGACCAACAACAGTAGTAGATTATGAGCGAGAGGCGTATATTTACCCATTTGGTAATGTGCGAGTGACTTTTGATAGTAAGGTGCAATCCAGCTTACGCAATACAGATATGTTTAATCCAAATTTACCCATGGTGGATGTACTGGAGCAAAACCTAGTGATTTTAGAGGTGAAATACGATGACTATTTACCGGACATCATCAAATATTTACTCCAGTCTGTAGATACACGTGCCGAGGCTTATTCAAAATATCAACTTAGTCGTATGTATGGCTAATAAAAGGAGAGCGAACGATGGATACAATTAAATTTAGTGATATTTTTAAATCTAATTTTTTAGAAAAAACAACATCTTTTTCATTAATCGATTCAATTATTGGTTTGGTCGTAGCATTTTTCATTGGGCTGTTCATTTACGCAGTTTATAAGAAAACCTTTAACGGAGTGATTTACTCTCATTCATTCAATATTTCATTACTCATTATGACAATGGCGACAGCACTCGTGATTATGGGGATCAGTTCGAATGTCCTTCTATCTCTTGGTATGGTTGGTGCATTATCCATTGTGCGTTTCCGAACGCCTATTAAGGATCCTATGGATTTAGTTTACATTTTCTGGGCTATTGTTTCAGGTATTTTATGTGGGGCAGGTTTTATTCCTTTAGTTATTATTGGAGCCGTGTTAATTGGTCTTGTGCTGTTAGTATTTGTCAATAAAATCACAGTAGAAAATCCTTATTTATTAATTGTAAAGTTTGAGGAAGAATTAGCATCTCAAGAGGTGGAGCGAATTATAGCTGCACAAACAAAAAAATTCGCCCTCAAATCGAAGTCGATTATGAACAATGAGGAAATGGAAACTACGTATGAAATTCGCGTCAAACAAAACGATGCTAAACTAATGGAGCTGCTAACAAAAGTGCCCGGTGTAAAATCTGCCATTATGCTAAGCTATGATGGGAACTTTACAGCATAATGACTGCGTTCACAAAAAGGATTCTAAAGCGAGGTGTCAGTGATGATTAAGACCAGAATTGTCTACCTGTGCATGGCGATTCTTCTCCTTCTCTTTGTCGTGATATATGCTGTACTTCCGAATATAGGCATTGAAACAAAGAATACCGAGTTCTCTTATGAGAATATAGTATTTAATAAAAACAAAGTTACTACAGTCGATATCGAGATAGCCGAGGAAGATTGGGCTGACATGCTGGAAAATGCGGCAGAGGAAGAGTTAAAACAGGCGGATATTAAAGTAAACGGCCAAAAAATTGACAATGTTGCTATTCGTACGAAAGGCAATTTGTCGTTACGATCCGTTGTCAACAGCGACTCAGATCGTTATAGCTTAAAAATTGATTTTGATTATTATGATGACACTCAAAGTTTATATGGCTTGAAAAAATTAAATTTAAATAATAATTATAGTGACTCTACATTAATGCGAGAGTATGTATCCTATGAATTAATGGAGCAAATGGGCTTACCAACGCCAGCACATTCCTATATGTATGTCACAGTAAATGGTGAGGAGCGTGGTTTGTTTTTAGGCGTAGAAGCAGTGGATGAAACGTTCCTAGCTAATAACTACGGCTCCAATAATGGCTTTTTATTTAAGCCAGATGGGACAGGCAGTGATTTAAAATATATAAGTGACGAAATGACGGATTATACAGGTATTGGATTAAAAACAAATAAAGATAATATGGATCAATCCAAATTTGTGGAAATGCTGGATGCCATTAATAATGGTGGAGACATTGAGAAATATTTAGATGTCGATGAAATGCTACGATATTTCGCCGTCAATACGGCACTTGTAAATTTAGATAGTTACCAAGGGAATATGAAGCATAACTATTATTTATACGAACAGAATGGCAAGTTTTCAATTATCCCTTGGGATTACAATATGTCCTTTGGCGGCTTTGGAGCAGGTGGCGGTGGAATGGGGTTGGGTAGAGAAGATCGTCAAAAGCCAGTTGATGCTTCTAATTCAGAAAGTTCACCAATGGAGAACAATGGACAAACGGTTCCAGCGGGTGTGGATAGGCAACAACAGAATGGTCAGATCAACATGGAAATGGGCATGTCAGGAAACCTAATGGCCGAAAGTGCTATTAATTTTAGTGTGACTACTCCTGTCTCTGGTACAACTTTGGAGGAACGGCCACTACTAAATGCCTTACTTACTAATAAAAAATATCGCGCTCAATATGAAGGATATTTAGAAGAGTTAACGACGAATTATTTAACAGAGGATTATGTACAATCCATGACAAAAAAATTAGCGGTGCTTTTAACAGCCTATGTCGAAGCGGATCCTACTAAATTTTCTACGACGGAACAGTTTTTAGAGGCAGTTGAAGGTGAGAATAGTTTACCTGAGTTTGCAAAGCAGCGCTCTGAATCTATTTTAAAACAGCTCTCTGGGGAGCTTGTTGTGGAGGCATCGACAACTTCTCAAGATAATACGATGCCGGTTCCAAATGAAGATGGAGAAATGAAAGGGATGCCTGATAATAGTGATCCGAGTCAGCTACCAGAGGATTTTGATCCATCACAAGGTCCTACGTTTAACAAAGAAGGCAATGGACCAAGGGGGGGAGAAGGTCAAAATGGTGGGCCTATGCAGCGCCCGGATGAAAACGGAGCGCCAATGGGTATGCCTGGTGCTAATAATGAAATCGACGATCCAGCCGCTACAATTGATAAGACTACAGTGATTACTATCATTGCATCCTTCGTGTTATTACTTCTTTCACTTCTCTTTGTTTATAGTTTTAAGCGTAGAGGCCGATAAAAAAATGACCATATCCAAACTTTTGGGTATGGTTTTTGCTTTTTCTCGTGCTAAAATAAAGCATTCAGTTCTTAGGAGTCCTTTCATATGAATGAACAACAGTTTGATAAATATTTGCATATTAAGACCGTGGGAGAACAATATGGTTTCCCAAAGCTTGCCCACTATCACCGTTATGAACCAACCCCTTATAATGGGCTTGAACAATTATTTGCTATCTATGAGATGCCTAACGACCCTGTGTTTATTGATATGGGCTGTGGAAAGGGAAGGGTACCCATTTATGTTCATCATCAATTTCATATTCCAACGATCGGAATAGAGATGGATGCTGGATTTTATGCTGAGGCAGAAGAAAATAAACGAAGCTATCTTCAAAAAAAGCGTTCACATGCACCTATTACATTTATTCATACGATAGCAGAGGCATATGAAATAAAGCCGCGTGATAATGTGTTTTTCTTTTTTAATCCCTTTTCCATTCATATTTTCCGCACAGTTATTCAGAACATTTGGCAATCCTATGAGCAAAAAATGCGAGATATTCATATAATTTTATACTATCCTCCTTATGATTATTTACAGTTTTTACATCAGGGGACACCATTTGAATTGCTCCATGAAGTGCATTTAGAAAATGAAACTAATATGAATGAACGCCTTTGTGTGTTCGAATTAAAGAAAGCATAGAGGCAATCGTCTCCATGCTTTTTTCTCTTTTCTACACTTATTTTCAGGGAAATAATTTAATAAAAATGAAGGACAGCCAAAACCTTATCTTAAAAAAATAATTGCATATGATAGTTTTGTACTACACCATAAAAGAATTGAAAGATAATTCTTAAATAACTAATTATACTGAAAAATCACTCTAGACTAAATATAAAGAATGTTTTACAATGTAAAAGTCATAAATGAATAATATTGTTCTGTCGTTTTTAGGTAGTTATAAATAATTATTTTTGCTATTGAGGAAATGAATTTATTTGTTTATAATTATCAGAAATATCTAATATTTTAGAAATCTTCAGGGGGAATCTAATTATGAAAGAGAGTAAAAAGCTTAAGAAGTTTGGTTCACTATTAGTAGCATCTTCATTACTTGCTGGTGTACTTGCTGGTTGTGGTAACGGAGACGATTCAAGTTCAGGTGGTGGGTCATCATCAGGCGGTGGTTCATCTGATGGCGATACAATTAAAATTGGTGCAAACCTAGAGCTTTCAGGAAATGTAGCATCTTACGGTTCTTCAATCGGTCTGGGCGCGGAATTGGCTGTAAAAGAAATAAATGATGCTGGTGGTATTGATGGTAAGAAGATTGAACTGATTAAAGTAGATAATAAATCCGAAAACTCTGAGGCTACAGCTGCAGCTATTAAACTAGCAACACAAGATAAAGTAGTAGCAATGCTAGCTCCTGCAACTTCAGGAAATACAGTAGCAACGGTTCAAATTGCCAATCAAAATAAAATCCCGATTGTTACTGGTTCTGGGACTGCCCCAAATATTACGGTAAATGAGGATGGCAGTGTTAACGAGTATGCATTCCGTACATGCTTTATTGACCCATTCCAAGGGATTGTGGCAGCTAACTTCGCTTCAGGTGAGCTAAGTGCGAAAAACGTAGCTATTTTTGCTGACAACGCATCTGATTATGCAAAAGGTTTAGCAAAGTCCTTTAAAGAAACGATTACTAAAAGTGGTGGAAAAGTTGTGAAGGAAGAGGCTTATGTAGCGAAGGATACAGACTTCCGTACACAATTAACAAATATTAAAGCAGCGAATCCAGACTTTATCTTTATCCCTGGATACTATGAAGAGGTTGGTTTAATTGTTAAACAAGCCCGTGAAATGGGTATTGATGTACCTTTAATGGGGGCTGATGGTTGGGATTCACCAACTTTAGTGGATCTAGCTGGCAAGGATGCATTAAATAATACGTATATTACTAACCACTATTCTGCAGAAGATCCAGATCAAAAAATTCAAGACTTTGTAAAGGCATTTAAAGCGGCAAATGGTGATAAGGCACCTGATGCGTTCAACGCACTTGGATATGACTCTATTTACTACATTGCTGATGCCATTAAACGTGCAGGTTCTACGGATGGGGAAGCTATTAAAAATGAATTAGCTGCAACAAAAGATCTTTCTTTAGTAACAGGTACTTTCTCAGTTGACGAAAACCATAACCCAATTAAAACAGCAACAGTTCTTGAATTTAAAGACGGTAAACAAGTGTTCAACTCTAAAGTTAATCCTTAATGTTTTGTAAGCAAGGGGGAGGCGGGTAAACACGCCTTCCTTTTTTCTGTTTTAGATAACTAGAATAGCAGCATAAAACATAACTTTTTAATATTGATGCATGTACAGATTTCTCATTTTTCAGAAAATTCAAAGGAGTGAATGCGTATGGAATGGATACAGCAACTTGTGAATGGTATTTCACTAGGAAGTATCTACGCGTTAATAGCGCTAGGGTATACAATGGTATACGGTATTATCAAGCTAATTAACTTTGCCCATGGTGACGTTTTCATGATTGGTTCATTTATCGGCTTTTACGCAATTGCTAAATGGGAGCTTGGCTTTTTCCCAGCATTATTATTGGCGATGCTCATTTGCGCAATTTTTGGTGTTTTAATTGAACGGATCGCCTATAAACGATTACGGAATGCAACACGTATTGCGGCGTTAATTACAGCGATCGGCGTATCGTTATTAATTGAATATACAACGATCTTCTTCAGAGGGGCTCAACCGGCAGCGTATCCTGAAGTGTTCAAAAATAAGTCTTTTGATATTTTAGGCGTACAAATTAGTAGTACCTCTATTTTAATTTTATCAGTCGCTGTTGTACTGATGATTCTTTTACAATTCATCGTACATAAAACAAAAATCGGGAAAGCCATGCGTGCCGTTTCTCATGACGCGGATGCAGCACGTTTAATGGGGATTAACGTTGATAATACAATCTCTGCAACATTTGCAATTGGTTCGGCTTTAGCTGGTGCAGCCGGTGTTATCTTCGGTGTGTATTATACGAAAATTGACCCGTTAATGGGTGTTATACCAGGGGTTAAAGCGTTTATCGCAGCTGTTCTTGGTGGGATTGGTATTATTCCTGGCGCTATGGTCGGTGGTATGTTACTAGGCGTTGTAGAATCTTTAGTAAGTGCGCTTGGCTTCTCTTTATGGAGAGATGCAGCGGCATTCGTTATTTTAATCTTAATTTTAATATTCAGACCATCGGGTATCTTTGGTAAAAATGCCCGTGAGAAAGTGTAGGTGAGCGGTTAATGAAAAAGTCTAAAGTTTTCTGGGTCTATGCCGTATTAGCGCTAGTCATCTATGCAGTTGTGCAATTATTGATTACGACCGAAGTCATTGATATGTACTATAAAAATATGCTGATTACGATGTGTATTAACATTATGCTAGCTGTCAGCTTGCATATTGTTATTGGGGTTACAGGTCAATTCTCGATTGGGCATGCCGGGTTCCTAGCTGTTGGAGCCTATGTCTCAGCGATTATTACAACGAAGCTCATGTTACCATTCCCATTGGCGATTTTATTAGGGGCAGCGGCAGCAGCTGTCGCAGGCCTTATTGTAGGTATTCCGACACTTCGTCTAAAAGGGGACTATCTCGCAATTGCGACTTTAGGATTTGCGGAGATCATTCGTATTATTTTCTTAAATACGGATTATGTTGGCGGTGCTGCAGGGATGCAGGTTAAATATTTATCTAACTGGACGTATGCATTCTTTGGTGTCGTATTAACGATTCTTGTCATCTCAAACTTTACAAATTCACGTCATGGTCGCGCATGTATTTCTATTCGCGAAGATGAGATTGCAGCAGATGCGATGGGAATTAATACAACTTACTATAAGGTTGTCGCGTTCGCGATTGGATCTTTCTTTGCTGGGCTAGCAGGTGCAATTTTTGCCCATAACTTTTACATTATTCAGCCGACAACTTTCGGTTTCTTAAAATCATTTGATATTTTAATTTACGTTGTACTTGGTGGCTTAGGAAGTCTTTCAGGTTCCGTGATCGCTGCGGTTTTCTTAACGATCGTATCGACGTATCTAGCAAACTTCCCAGAGACTCGTATGATTATTTACAGTTTAGTACTAATTATCGTAATGCTTTATCGCCCAACAGGATTAATGGGAACAAAAGAAATTACGGATTTATTTAAGTTTGGTAAAAAAGGAGGTACAAAATAATGACTGGAAACCTTCTTATTAATGTTGAAAACATGGGGATTCAATTCGGTGGTTTAAAGGCAGTACAGGGTGTTAATATGTATCTCAATCAAGGTGAATTAGTGGGTTTAATCGGTCCCAATGGTGCTGGAAAAACGACTAGCTTTAATATGCTGACAGGGGTATATACACCAACAGAGGGAACCATCACATTTGGCGGACAGAAATTAAACGGACTTGCACCTTACCAAGTAACACAAAAGGGGATAAGCCGTACCTTCCAAAATATTCGTCTATTTAAAGAGCTATCTGTTCTAGACAATGTAAAGGTAGCCAACCATTCGCTTGCTAGGCATTCGATGTGGTCATCGATTTTTCGCTTACCCACGCATTTCAAGGGTGAGGCCGAAATGGAGCTTCAATCCATAGAGTTTTTAAAAATCTTTGGTTTAGATGTCTATATGAATGAGCTAGCTAAAAATTTACCATATGGGATGCAGAGACGATTAGAGATAGCCCGTGCATTAGCGGCAAATCCGAAGCTATTATTATTGGATGAACCGGCTGCCGGGATGAATCCGCAGGAAACGCATGATTTAATGGAATTAATTGCATTTATACGTAAGGAGTTTGGTTTAACGATCTTACTGATTGAGCATGATATGAGCTTAGTAATGGGTATTTGTGAGCGTATTTATGTACTCGATCATGGACAATTAATTGCTGACGGGACACCAGAAGAAATTCGCAACAATCCAAAGGTAATTGAAGCGTACCTTGGTGAGGAGGTTATCGGCTAATGCTAAAAGTACAAAATATAGATGTTTATTATGGTAACATTCAAGCATTGAAGGGCCTCTCTTTAGAAGTAAATGAGGGTGAAATTGTTACATTAATCGGTGCAAACGGTGCTGGGAAAAGTACATTGTTAAAAACATTGTCAGGCTTATTAAAACCAAAAGGTGGCATTATTGAATACGAAGGCTTCTCTATCGCGGGGAAAGCAGCTCAAACTATTGTGAAATCGGGAATCTCCCACGTTCCAGAAGGACGTCGTGTTTTTGCCAATATGTCCGTAGAAGAAAATTTAGAGCTTGGTGCCTATTTGCGTAATGACAAAGCTGGAATTAAAAAAGATATGGACCATGTTTTTGAGTTATTCCCTAGACTATTGGAGCGTCGTAAACAGCTATCAGGAACATTGTCTGGTGGGGAACAGCAAATGCTTGCAATGGGTCGTGCCTTAATGGCAAAGCCCAAATTGCTATTAATGGATGAGCCTTCAATGGGGCTCGCACCACTAATGGTTAAAAATATTTTCAATATTATTGAACAGGTAAATAAAGAGGGGACAACAGTATTGCTTGTTGAGCAAAATGCAAATATGGCACTGTCTGTCGCTAACCGTGCATACGTGCTCGAAACAGGGCGCATTGTTTTATCTGGTTCAGCTAAAGAGCTTCAAGAAAGTGAAGAAGTAAAAGCAGCTTATTTGGGTGGTTTATAATGGAAAGGGGCGTCTCAACAAGGAGAGGCCCTTTTTCGTTGTGCTTGCTACTGAATAATTGAAGGTAGCATTTTACTATTCATTTTTGGTAAGGTGGAAAAAAGGAGTGATGTTTTTTGAACTATTCAGCACAATATTTTATTCAACAACTAAATTTAGCCGAACATCCTGAAGGAGGCTATTATATTTCTTCATTTCGGGCTACAGAAGATATTGCAGTAAGAGATGTTCAGAGACCTATTTATACGAGTATTTATTTCTTACTTCGCTCACAGGACATTTCACATCTACATCGTTTGCAGTCAGATGAGCTATGGTATTACCATGCTGGTAGTCCGCTTACAGTCCATATGATTTTTCCAGATGGGACATATGAAGCGAAGAAGCTTGGCTTGAACGTAGAAGCGGGAGAGATACCACAAATTGCGGTGCCTAAAAATACGATATTTGGATCATCAGTGGAGGAAGCAGATACGTTTAGTTTAGTGGGATGTATGGTTGCCCCAGGCTTTGACTTTGCGGATTTCGAATTGTTTACACAGGACGAGCTTTTAGCAGATTACCCTCAGCATGAGGCCGTCATTCGTAAAATGGCCTACCAAACGATTAAATAAAAAATAAGCCGTCTCATGCATTGTGAGACGGCGTTGTTTGTTTACCATAAAATTTCTTCCGGATAGCTAAGCTGTATTTGTATGGCGTGTAAAGGTTGTTTCGTGGCAATCGCGGCTGCCATTAGGTGTGATTTAAGTGCTACATATTCATGATCCTCTACAAGTAAGCGTAATGCAAATGCAGCTAGCTGAGCTTTACGTTCTTCTTTCTTTAATTGGATATATTCCAAATTCAGAACATCCACATACTGTGTAGCGAAAAGGAAGGTTAAAGGGTTTTTTGCCTGTAGCATTGTTAAAAAGACTCCATAATCCTCTTCTTTCACTTCCTGTTCTAAACAATCTGCAATAGCAGCTTGAAATTTACGAATCGTCGCTATCTCATGATTCCAAATAGATGCATTGTTTAATGTCAGGTGCAGATTGATGAAATCGTTTAAAGCGATAGCGCTAAAGATAATTTCAGGCCAAAGAATATCTGTAGCGAAATAGATGTTTTTATTGGGGAAAATCACTTCATGTTGTGTAAGGGTGTTCTTGTTAACACCGTTACTCACAAACTCTAGCTGGTGTTCGCCAAGCATAGCATGTCTCAGTTTATAGCAAACGCTTAAAATACGGAGTCGAGGACCTTGATAATCATAGTATTTATTGGCATCACCAGTTACTTTGTAAATAGCGTTGATCAGCTCATCTAAATCCCAAAAATCTCCGCAAATTTGTACACCTGTTAACTGCTCTGTGCTTTGAATGGAAATCATCGTCCTCGCCCTCCTCTAATACTTATTTTGGTGTGTATTTCAGTAGTTTAAATAGCTCTGCCTGCTCTTTATCAGTTAGGTCTCGCCATTGGCCTACTTTTAAATTTCCAAGCTTAATATTCATAATACGAATACGCTGTAGCCGCTTTACCGAGTAGCCAAGAGCTGAACACATCCGGCGTATTTGACGATTTAAGCCTTGCTCCAAAATGATTTTAAAAACTTTGTCTGAGATCTTTTCAACATAACAAGGTAAGGTCGTTGTATCTAGAATATCTACACCTGCGCCCATCTTGTTAATAAATTGCTCTGTTATAGGTTTATCTACTTGAACAATATATTCTTTTTCATGATGATTTTCAGCGCGAAGAATTTTATTGACGATATCGCCATCATTAGTTAATAACAATAGCCCCTCTGATTCCTTATCGAGACGCCCAATATGAAAAATTCGTAAAGGATGATTTACAAAATCAACGACATTGCCTTTTATATGGCGTTCTGTTGTGCTTGTTATGCCGACTGGCTTGTTTAAAGCTATATAGACAAGCTTTTGTTCTTTCTTTACCTCTTTTCCATCAACGCAAACAATGTCGCCATTCTCAACCTGACTTCCAACGGTCGCAGGTTCTCCGTTAATTGTAACTTTTCCTTCGGCTATCCACTTATCAGCGCCACGACGCGATATAATGCCTGTTTCACTTAAATATTTATTAATACGCATATTGTTCTCCTAAATCTAATATTATTTTTAAGTATACCTTAACGTTATACAAACCGTGAATTCTATATACTTTTCTAGTAAAAATAAATTGCTTGAAAATTTTTTAAAAAGTTGAAATTATTATTTGTTTCTGACAATATATTAGATGAGAGGATTTCTATGAAAATATTGTTATTTCGCTATAAAATAATGTTTTTTGTAGATAGTCTCATTAAATTGTGTAAAGGGGAGAAGTAAAATGGTTTATGCATTTCCAAACACTGAAGGATCGGTCGTTCAATTCAAACAGAAATATGATAATTATATTGGTGGCGAATGGACACCTCCAGTGAAGGGTCAATACTTTGATAATGTCACTCCTGTTACTGGACAAGTTTTTACACAAGTAGCACGTTCCACAGCTGAGGATATTGAACTGGCACTTGATGCAGCACATGCTGCTAAAGATGCGTGGGGAAAAACATCACCGACAGAACGCGCAAACATTTTACTTAAAATTGCGGACCGTATCGAGCAAAATTTAGAAAAGCTAGCCGTTGCCGAAACATGGGATAACGGTAAGGCGGTACGTGAAACTTTAAATGCAGATATCCCTCTTGCCATTGATCATTTCCGTTACTTTGCTGGAGCTTTACGTGCTCAAGAAGGCTCTGTAAGCCAAATCGATAACGATACAGTTGCTTATCATTTTCATGAGCCAATAGGGGTAGTGGGCCAAATTATACCTTGGAACTTCCCGTTATTAATGGCTGTATGGAAGCTTGCGCCAGCACTAGCTGCTGGAAACTGTGTCGTATTAAAACCTGCAGAACAAACACCAGCATCCATTATGGTGCTTGTGGAACTAATAGAAGATTTATTACCATCAGGTGTCATTAATATTGTGAATGGTTTTGGCTTAGAGGCTGGGAAACCGCTTGCATCTAATCCACGTATTGGCAAGATTGCTTTCACTGGTGAGACAACAACTGGTCGTTTAATTATGCAATACGCGTCTCAAAACCTAATCCCAGTTACATTGGAGCTCGGTGGTAAATCACCTAATATCTTCTTTGAGGATATTATGGATAAGGACGACGAATTTTTAGATAAAGCAGTCGAAGGCTTCGTATTATTTGCTCTGAACCAAGGGGAAGTATGTACATGCCCTTCTCGTGCAATTATTCAAGAATCTATTTACGATAAATTTATGGAACGTGTACTACAACGAGTAGAAGCTATTAAAGTTGGTAATCCGCTTGATCCAAACACAATGATGGGAGCACAGGCTTCAAGCGAGCAACTGGAAAAAATCCTCTCATATTTAGATATCGGTAAGCAAGAAGGTGCAGAATGTCTAATCGGTGGGGAGAAAAATAATGTAGGGGAAGGCTTTGAAAATGGCTACTACGTTAAACCAACTGTCTTTAAAGGCCATAATAAAATGCGTATTTTCCAGGAGGAAATTTTTGGTCCTGTTGTAGCTGTTACTACGTTTAAAACGAAAGAAGAGGCATTAGAAATTGCGAATGATACACTGTATGGCTTAGGTTCAGGTGTTTGGACAAGAGATATTAATACAGCATATCGCTTCGGTCGTGAAATAGAGGCAGGTCGTGTTTGGACAAACTGCTACCATGCTTATCCTGCACATGCTGCATTCGGTGGCTACAAAATGTCAGGTGTTGGTCGTGAAAATCATAAAATGATGCTATCTCATTACCAACAAACGAAAAATTTATTAGTTAGCTATAGCGAAAATAAACTTGGTTTCTTCTAATCCATAGGGAGGTGCATGAGCGTGATTGAACGTGTATTAGCCACGGCAGAAGCGCTGGCACTCATCGAGCTATTAAAAGAGAAACATGGGCCTGTTATGTTTCATCAATCAGGCGGATGCTGTGATGGTTCTTCCCCTATGTGTTATCCAGACGGAGACTTGCTATTAGGTGATCAGGATATATGTTTGGGCGAAATAGGTGGAGCTCCATTTTATATGCATAAAAATCAATATGATTATTGGAAACATACTCAAATCATACTGGATGTAGTGGAAGGTAGAGGTGGGATGTTTTCATTAGAGGGTGTTGAAGGAAAACGTTTTTTAACAAGATCGAGAGCCTTCACATCAGAGGAGTTACAGGAGCTAGGGTTAATTTAATGAGTCATTTGTACAGCGGCAAAAAACTTTGCCGCTGTCTTTTTGCATTAATTTTTAGAAAAAAGGGTATGTAAAGCTATATTGTTAGACGAATTTCGTAAAAATAAAAATAGCTGTAAACGTTCTTTTAAGGTCACGGTAAATATTATTTTCCGAGTGGTTTTTGCAATCAACAGTAGTTCCTCCTTTCGTATTTGTTTAATATTTCCTATTAAATCAAAAAAATGGGGTAACATATATTAAATTAAGTTTACTTTTTATGTTAATTGTTACAAATGGGATGAATCTTTCTCACATTATGTAACGTAAAATGGGTAAAGGAGCGTGCTAAATATGGATTACGTGATGATAGAAAATCAATTTACAAATACAGTAGAAGATGTTTCGAAGGCTGCGGGATGGACAGTGGATCGTAAAATTGTTTTAGCTATAGCTAGTACGTTTGTTGCGTCAGGGAAAACATTTGATGCGGTCCAATACAAACATATTTTACAGGAAATGAAGAAGCAATCCTCGTGGATGTCGCCCTTAAGAACTACGGTAGGCTATAGTATAGCTGCTAATTTAATGGAGCACGCGGATGCTGAAAAAGCTGTAATGAATTTATTAACGAATGTGAATGCTTTAAAGGAAGCTAAATTTAGAAGCGGTAACTTTAGTTATATTGCTGCTCAGTTTTTGACAGAGGACGAAAAGGATAAAAACGCGCATGCGTATGCAGCTAGAGCTTTATTTGATGCCATTCGTAAACATCACCCATTTTTAACATCCTATGAAGACATTCCATACGCTGTGTTACTAAGTAGTCCCTCTGATGATGTGGAAATACGTGCGGAAACGATGAATCGCTATTATAAAGAATTACGAACATATAATTTTAATGCAGGAAATGAGTTGCAATGGTTGTCACAAGTATTAACCTTCCTATCTCCACAATTTGATCGTCAACTTGTGCCCAATGTTGTGACCATTCGAGATGCGCTAAAAAACCAAGATGTCAAAGTAAAGGCCATGCATTATCCCTTACTTGGATTTTTAGCCTTACTAGATCTTACTCATCACCAATTGCAAGAAGTTATACATTTATATCATGAATTAAAGGATTTAAAATTATTAAAATGGCATCGTGAATTTGTTCTCTTTATGGCTGTACAAATCGCCATTTATGATATGGCGAAAGTACAAAAATCACTGTCTATGACGATTATGTCATCTATTGAATTATTAATTCAAGCTCAGCATGCTGCAATGATAGCGGCAGTTAGTGCAGCCGCCATAGCATCGAGTTCCAGCTCTTCGTGATAGAATAGGGGAGAACAATTATTGGAGGTGCATTTGAAGGATGAAGGAAACAAAACTGTGGATTAACGGTCAATGGCAAGATGCAAAGGAAAGCTATGAGCTAAAATCACCATATAATGGTGAGGTAATTGCTCAAGTGGCAAAGGCATCTATACAAGATGTGGAGCGAGCAATCGATGGTGCACAGCAAGCATTCCTTTCGTTTAAAAAGACGACAGCCTACGAGCGTGCCGAAATTTTATATAAGGTTGTCGATTTAATGCGACAACGAAAAGAAGAATTTGCAGAGATTTTAGCATTAGAGGCAGGAAAGCCTTTGACAGCAGGGTTAGCGGAAATTGATCGTACCATTGCCACCTATCAATTTGCAGCAGAGGGTGCCAAACAGCCAAAAGGCGAAACTGTACCGATGGATGCGGCACCTGGAGCAGGAGATCGTATAGGCTGGACAAAGAGAGAGCCATTGGGGGTAATTTCTGCTATTACACCGTTTAATTTTCCGTTTAATTTAGTGGCACATAAATTAGGACCGGCGTTTGCAGTAGGTAATACAGTTGTTTTAAAGCCAGCAACTCAAACACCATTAAGTTCTCTCGTTATGGCAGAGATTTTCCGTGAAGCAGGTTTGCCAGATGGAGCGTTGCAAATTGTGACTGGAAGTGGTGGTGAGCTTAGCGATACTTTGGTTACACATCCTTACGTCAAAAAGGTGACGTTTACGGGCAGTGGTAAAGTTGGATTAGGCATTAAAGAAAAAGTTGGCTTACGTAAAGTAACTTTAGAGCTTGGTTCTAATGCAGCTGTTATTGTCGAACCATCGACGCCTTTTACTAAAATTATAAGTCGTTGTGTGAGCGGTGCCTTTAACTTTGCTGGACAAGTATGTATTTCGTTACAACGCATTTATGTACATTCTTCTATTATGGATGAATTTACAGAGGCATTTGTTGCGGAAACTAAAAAGCTTGTAGTAGGAGATCCTTTAGATAAAAACACAGATGTAAGTGCTATGATCAACCCGAATGAGGTTGGACGAATTAAAGAGTGGATTGAAGAAGCACAGGCACAAGGAGCAGTTATTGCAACTGGAGGAGTATTTACGGAACGGACGTTAACGCCGACTGTTATGACGAATGTGACGGCTGATATGAAAATTGTTTGTCAGGAAACATTCGCGCCAATCGTCTCAATTGTTTCATATGAAACATTAGATGACGCAATTCGACTTGTCAATGAGTCGGACCTTGGCTTAAATGCAGGTATTTACACGAATGTATTACCAGATGCCTTATATGCAGCCGATGAATTACAGGCGGGTGCTGTCATTATAAATGATGTTCCGACATTCCGTGTAGATAATATGCCATATGGTGGTGTGAAGATGAGTGGCTATGGACGAGAGGGAATTAAATGGGCCATTGAGGAAATGACAGACATGAAATTTATTACGATGAAAAAATCGTTCTAAATTTGCATATGCTCTTTTTCTACGATACGATGACGAAAGAACATACATGAAGGGAAGTTACAAGGAATATGACAAACAATGCTGTACCCATGAGCCAATCACGTACGGTTCAATCACGTCTCGTATTACCTCCAGACACAAACAATCACAATTCCATTTTCGGTGGAAGAGTGTTAGCTTATATTGATGAAATTGCTGCTATTACAGCGATGAAACATGCGAAGGGACTTGTAGTCACAGCTTCAATAGACTCAGTTGATTTTTTATCGGCTGCCCATGTAGGAGATATTCTTGAAATTGAAAGTATAGTTTCCTCTACAGGACGTTCTTCAATGGAGGTTTATGTTCGCGTTGTTTCCCGCAATATAGAGACTGGTGAGGAAAAATTAACGACAGAATCATTTGTAACAATGGTTGCAGTAAATGAAGAAGGAAAACCGGTACCAGTACCTGCCATTTATCCTGAAACAGATGAGGAAAAACGTTTATTTGAAACAGGGCCTGCAAGACGAGAGCATCGTAAACAAAAGCGTGCATTGCCACATTAAGGTTAAAGGGAGCTTCACCTAAAGCGGTGGGGCTCCCTTTGTTATATTACATATTCAATTCATTAACTACATTAATAAGTGAATCAGAAGAAGAGGAAACAAGTGTAGCTCCTTGTGATAACTCGGTAATTAAATTAGAAATGGCTGAAATGTCTCTAGATGTATGAACATACTGTTGTTGAATGCCAGATACGGCATCAGCTATATCATTAAATGATTTAGATAAGTTTTCTTGCGTATTGACGCTATGTTGAATTTTTTGATCAACATTAATAACTGAATTTGCCATTGTTGTAATATTACTTTCCGTTTCTTTAATGAGATGTGACACATTTTGCACGGCATTTTTCGTTTCTTCAGCAAGCTTTCGTACTTCCTCCGCTACTACCGCGAAGCCTTTGCCATGTTCCCCTGCTCGAGCTGCTTCAATAGACGCATTTAAAGCTAATAAATTTGTTTGATCAGCAATGCCCGTGACAAGTCCTACTATCTCAGAAATTTTTTGAGAGGACGTACGTAACTGATTCATAGTTACCTCAAGGCTGTTGACACTTTGTAAAATAACTTGGATTAAATCATTTTGCTCTTTCAGCTGATGTTGCCCACGTCTTGATTTCTCCTGTGTATCTGCAACGAAGCTCAATCCCTGCTTGGTTGCCTCTGCAATATCATCCGTTTGCGAGGAAATGACTAATAAAGATGCAGCTGTCTCTTCACTAATGGCATTAAGCTCCTCAGCTGTACTTTGAATTGTCGTAACAAGGGCGTTTTTCGTTTGGTCAGCGGCTGTTCGAATACGGTCTTCCTCTTTTTCGTATGCCTCGATCACAAGCTGTTGCTCAAAATTAATGATTTTGCAAAATGCGTTAATTGCACGAATGGCATCATGCTTTGAAATATCCACTTCATTCACAAAATTTGTGAACGTAGAAGTAAGAGATTGGAAGGATGCTATATACCATTTTGATTGTAAGCCAATTCGAACATGGGTTTCAGCAATGGCTTTTCTTTCAGCGATATAGGCGTCATTAATATGACTTTCAAAAATATCGCTTAAATGCTTATGTAACGTAACTTTTAAACGATCTATATGCGAGGTTCTATTAATAATGTCTACTAAATCTTGGCTCAAGCTAATGGCTGCATAAAATTGCTCCACCATTGCAGGAATTAAATCCTTAGCTAACGGTTGTAGTTGCTTAATAATGGCTAAATCCTCAATGGTTAAATTTAAAAGCTGTAATTGCTTTTGAAGGTTTGGATGACTTAAAACATCTAATTGTACATGGCCCTTAAAATTTTCAGGTGTTAATGTAATTGAGTAGCTGGAACTGCTGTTTTTTGAAAACCAACTCATTATTGTTTGCTCCATTCTTAATATCCATAATAATTGTGAGTAAAATGCACTTCTGAATTTGTTAGGTCTGTAAATTTGATAAATAATTGGTATTAAATCTATTTTACTATTATTTGCTGAATATTTGGTTAAAAATTTGGTTATTTCTTTATTTTTTTACTTTATTGGCAGTCCGATTAGTGAGGCGAAGTAAATTTGAATTTAATTTGGGAAACCTGTAAAATACGAACTGTTTAAGGAGAGAAAAATTGAACGTGAAAGATTATAGGAGGAGGTACTATATGGAGAAAAAACGCTTTAAATTCGTTATTCCAGTCATGGTCATTGTTGCAATAGGTTCCGTTTATATGCTACGAAACTACTATGCGGAAGTTCCAGATATTGAACAGCTATTAATTACTATTTGCGCCGCTCTAGGGTCAGGGGTTTTAGCATACTTTTTATTCCCACAGCAGGGTGACAATAAAATTGACGATCGAGGTCCTTACTAAAAGTGAAAAATGAAGCTGCTCGTTTGATTGTTAAACGAGCAGCTTTTTGTGGGAATTAAGGCTTAAATAATTTAAACCAGCCTTTATGTTTAAAAATAGTAAGCATAGCGATTACAACAATAATCATAATGCCGAGAACAATAAAATAGCTGTATCGTCCATGTAGCTCAGGCATATTATCAAAGTTCATCCCATATACACCTGCAATAAAGGTTAGTGGAATGAAGATCGTTGAGACGATTGTTAGAGTCATCATTATGCCGTTCATGCGGCTTGAGCTCATAGCCATATAGCTATCTCGCATATCTGCTGTCAACTCTCGATTTGATTCAACCATTTCTGTCAGTTTTAGAAGATGGTCGTATATATCTCCAAAATAAGCTCTTTCAGATTTGTTTAATGAAAAGCGGTAAGAATTAAGTACTCGATATAAAAGGTCTCGCATCGGTAAAATGGCACGCCGCAAATCGAGCAAATCACTACGAAATTCGAAGACAATCTTCATGGCATTTACATTGCTTTGGTATGTAAGCTCGCCTTCAAGTGCATTTAAATGATCTTCAATTTTATAAACAAGCGGAAAATAACTATCAACGATTTTATCAATGGTTTGATACGTTAAGTAGACGGTGCCACGTTCCCAGTTTTTTGGCTGGCTTTCTAACATCTTTTGTACCTTTTCAATTTCGGGTACTGGGTTCTTATGGAATGTCACAATATACTTATTTGAGGCAAAAATATTAACCTCTTCTGCAGCTAAGGTCAGCTCGTTTAATCGATGGATGACGAAAAAATGGAAATCGTCATAAAAATCGAGTTTAGGTCGTTGTAATCGCATTAAGCAATCTTCAATAGCTAGTGGGTGAAAATGAAAAAATGAATCTAGCAAAGATTCTTCCTCTGCAGTTGGGCAATTAAAATCGACCCAGTACCATTCGAATTCTTGTTGATGTATGGATTCCAAAGGGAAATCTTTTAGTAATTGTTGTTTTTTTGTAATGCCAATGGTGCTTATCACAGCTTTCACCTCAAAGTATTTACTACAAAATATATTTACTGTTCTTCTTTAAAGCATACCCATCCACCAAACAAAGTAGTGGCAAAAAATCGAGAAGGCTTTATAAAACCTGCTTCTTGTAATAATGTTAAAATCGCTTCCTCGGGCATAAAGGACAGGGCCCGGATGGATTTTTCCATTTCTGCAACATCAGCTACGGAAAGCTTGGTATGTTGAAGCCAATAGGAACGCCATAAATCGAATTGCAGTTCCGTTTCAATAGTACCAGGTTGACCGTATTTCGAAACTAGGACAAACGGTGCGCCAGGTTGTAAATGGTTCCAAATTTCTTTTAAGGTCGATAGCTTATCCTCATAGCTTTGAATAAAATGAAGGACGAGTACACAACTAGCTGCATCAAATTTTATAGCAGGTAGATGGGTATCCAGCAATGTTCCTTGATAGAAGGACAGATCATTCGGTAAAGATTGGAGACGCTCCTTTGCTATATTAAGCATGGATTCTGACGGATCAATACCTGTAAATGACCAATTTGGTCTTCCATCTGCTAGCTGTAATATTTCATTGCCACTGCCTGCACCAATAACCAATATATCCGCATGCTCATGTAATGTGGAACGATAAAAAGTTTGTATTAAACGAAGCATTGCATCATAGCTTGGTAGAGTACGGCGAATCCCCTTTTCATATTCATTTGCTAATGTGTGGTTGAATTCCATTTCTCATCACGACCTCTCAAAAATTTTTTAAAAAACTCACTTTAAATTGAAACTATTACGGGTATAGTTCCGTAAATAGTAGTACATAAAACGATAGATAACGTATAAAGAAAGGGTTGATATATATGGAGAGTAAATGGTCTAAAGTAATCATACACGCAAGTTCGTTTTTTGCGCCATGGTTAGTTCCCATTATCTTCTTTTTAGTTAGTTCGGATGAGGAAGTGAAGGCAATTTCTATTCAAGCCATTCTTTTCCAACTTGTCATGGCAATTTTACTTGCTGTTTCTGGATTCTTAAGCATTTTCATTATTGGCATTCCATTTTTAATTGTTTTCGGTATTATGCTATTTGTAGTACCAATTATCGGTATCGTCAAAGCATTAACTGACGAGCCTTGGCGTTATCCAATTGTAGGTCGTTGGGTATAATTTTTATAGACGCAAGTATATGCTAGTTGCATATGCTTGCGTTTTTTCTATGGATAAAAAGGGTACATTAGGTGTAGGAAGAAAAAAGATATGCTCGTTAACGACTAATTAGTGCTATTTTCTACGCTTGAATATAGTTTTTTAGCCTTTTCATTTTTCTCTAGGCGAAATCATTGCAATTATTTTCAAGCGTTTTGTATAATATACTCAAAGAAAGTCAAAGATAGTCAAAGTCAGTGAAGCAAGCGAGGTGTATTCCTAAAATGCGTAATATATCAGACATCATAGAAGGTTACTTAAAGCAAGTACTTGAATTAGGTGGAGAAGGGCATATTGAAATAAAACGTAGTGAAATTGCAGACAAATTTCAATGTGTACCATCACAAATAAATTATGTCATTAATACAAGATTTACCGCCGAGCGAGGTTACCTTGTGGAGAGCAAGCGAGGTGGTGGTGGATACATTCGAATTTTACGTGTCCGCGCGAATTCACAGATTGATCTAATCGACGATGTTCTCCGGCATATTGAAGGTGGCGCATCGCAAACAATGGCAGAAGATTTAGTATATCGACTTATCGATGAGCAGGTAATTTCAAAGCGAGAAGCGAAATTAATGTTAGCAGCAATTGATCGCTCAACAATCGATTTACATCTCCCTCTAAGAGATATAATTCGAGCAAGAATATTGCGGGCGATGCTGACAACTATAAAATATGAGCAACAGAAATAGTGAGGTGATGGAAATGATATGTGAACATTGTAAACAACGTAATGCGACAGTTACTGTAACACAAGTTCAAAATGGGCAAAAGGTGGAGCACCATTATTGTGACGTCTGCGCCTCACAATTCCATCCATTTCATGCAGAGTTTAAACAGGAGCCAGTTTCCATACAACAGTTATTATCAAACTGGTTTGGCTCACCTACATGGCAAAAGGTAGGAGAAAAACAACAAACACAGCCACAACAGCAAACATGCCCACAATGTGAATTTACGTATAAGCAATTTTTAAAAGAAGGTAAATTTGGTTGCCCAAGCTGTTATGACACTTTTAGTGAGCATTTGCCTAAGCTCTTTAACCGCATACAGGCAGGGCCCCAACATATTGGGAAAATGCCAGGTGCCCATAGCAATGTGTATGTCATTAAAAAGCAAATAGAGGATATCCGTAAACGCATGAAGTTTGCTGTAGATGAAGAGCAATTCGAAGAGGCAGCAAGGCTTCGAGATGAAGTCAAAGAGCTTGAGAAGCAGCTACAATTTGAAGGTGGTGATGTGTCTTGATGATTGAATCATTTTTAGAGCGTGCGACACCTACTTGGATGGGTATCGAAGACGATTATTCTGATATTGTCATTAGTACACGAATTCGCCTTGCTCGAAATTTAGATGGCTATCGTTTTCCACTATCGTTTTCAGAGAACGAGGCTTTACAGGTGGAGCAGGCAGTTACACATGCAATAAGTGATAGTCCAACCCTTCAAAATGATTATGCATATTTTGCTATCAATGATCTAACACCTTTACAACGTCAAATTCTTGTAGAAAAGCATTTGATTAGTCCGCAGCTTGCCAAAAAAGAGCAGGTGGGCTCCGTGCTTCTGTCACAAGATGAATCCGTGAGTATTATGGTGAATGAAGAAGATCATTTACGCATTCAATGTATGACAGCGAGTTTCCAGCTTCAAAATGCCTATGAACAAGCGAATAAGATTGACCGTATTCTAGAGAAGGTCTTACCTTATGCTTTTCGAGATACGTTTGGCTATTTAACAAGCTGTCCTACGAATATTGGTACTGGGCTACGAGCATCTGTGATGATGCATTTACCTGCTCTTACGTTAACCGGACAGATGAATCAAATTATAAATGCGATGACACGTCTAGGTATGACCGTAAGAGGTATATATGGTGAAGGAAGCGAAAATTTAGGAAATGTTTATCAAGTGTCCAACCAAATTACACTTGGAAAGACAGAAGAAGATATTTTAGCAGATATACAAAGTGTTGCTGAAAAAATTATACAAAAAGAACGGCATGCGAGAGGTAGATTGATGGAAAAGGCCGAGCTGGCTTTAGAAGATCGAGTTTACCGAGCTTTAGGTACCCTTACGTATGCAAGAATTTTAACGAGTGAGGAAGCGGCTACCTGTCTTTCGAATGTTCGTTTAGGAGTCGACCTACAGTTGATTGACGGTATACTCGCAACAACTTTAAATGAGTGTGTCGTCAGTATGCAACCAGGTTTTTTACAGCATTATGCAGGTGAGGCATTACCGCCTGCTGTACGTGATCGTGTACGAGCTGAAATGCTTCGTGAGGCATTATTTCAAACACACACGAATAAGCCTAATAATGGGGAAAAAGGAGAGGATTTATATGATGTTTAATCGTTTTACACAACGCGCGCAAAAAGTATTACAGCTTGCTCAGGAAGAGGCTATTCGTTGGAAGCACGAATCCATTGGTACAGAGCACATTTTATTAGGGCTTATACGTGAAGGCGGCGGTATTGCTGCAAAAGCGTTAGAAGCTATTGATATTAGTCCTCAAATGATTGAAGCTGGTATTGAAGAATTAGTCGGCAAAGGGAAAGAAGATGTTGGTCCAATAGTTCACTATACGCCACGAGCGAAAAAAGTAATTGAACTATCGGTTGACGAATCACGTAAATTAGGTCATTCGTATATCGGTACAGAGCATTTACTATTAGCACTTATACGTGAAGGTGAAGGTGTAGCAGCTCGCGTCTTAAATAATGCAGGTGTAGGCTTAAATAAAGCACGTCAGCAAGTTTTATTATTATTAGGAAATAATGATAACGCGCAGTCTGGTCAACAAGCTGCACAAGCGGCGAATACCCCAACATTAGATAGTTTAGCCCGTGATTTAACGCAAATTGCCCGTGAAGGTACGTTAGATCCTGTTATTGGTCGAAGCAAGGAAATTACACGTGTTATCGAAGTATTATCGCGTCGTACAAAAAATAACCCTGTCCTAATTGGTGAGCCAGGTGTTGGTAAAACAGCAATTGCTGAAGGGTTAGCACAGCAAATTATTCATAATGAAGTACCAGAAATTCTTCGAGACAAACGAGTGATGACGCTTGATATGGGAACTGTCGTTGCAGGTACAAAATATCGTGGTGAATTTGAGGACCGTTTGAAAAAGGTCATGGATGAAATTCGCCAAGCCGGCAATATCATTTTATTTATTGATGAATTGCATACTTTAATCGGTGCAGGTGGTGCAGAAGGTGCAATTGACGCATCAAATATTTTAAAACCGTCCTTAGCACGTGGGGAGCTTCAATGTATAGGTGCGACAACGCTTGATGAATATCGTAAATATATTGAAAAAGATGCAGCATTAGAGCGTCGTTTCCAACCGATCCAAGTGGATGAACCAACGGTGGAAGAAGCTATTCTCATTATTCAAGGTTTACGTGACCGCTATGAAGCACATCACCGAGTGAAAATTACAGATGAAGCAATTGAAGCAGCGGCAAAAATGGGTGATCGATATATTTCAGACCGCTTCTTACCAGATAAAGCAATCGACCTTATCGATGAAGCAGGTTCAAAGGTTCGCTTACGTTCATTCGCGGTGCCACCAAACTTAAAGGCACTTGAAGATAAGCTTGAAAATGTTCGCTCTGAAAAGAATGCTGCTGTATCAGGTCAAGAATTTGAAAAGGCTGCAGCACTTAGAGATACTGAGCAAAAGCTTAAAGATGAGATTGAAGCTACACGTAAGAATTGGAAAGAAGAGCAAGGCAAGGCCGAGTCCAAAGTGACCGTAGATGATGTTGCAGCAGTTGTATCCATGTGGACAGGAATTCCTGTAGCTAAAATTGCTTCTGAAGAATCTTCGAAATTATTACAACTTGAAGAAGAGCTACACAAACGCGTTGTAGGGCAAGGCGAAGCGGTAGAAGCTATTTCACGTGCGATCCGTCGTGCGAGAGCAGGCCTTAAAGATCCAAAACGACCAATCGGTTCATTTATTTTCTTAGGTCCTACAGGTGTTGGTAAAACAGAGCTTGCAAGAGCACTTGCTGAAGTGATGTTTGGTGACGAAGATGCTATGATTCGTGTCGATATGTCTGAGTATATGGAGAAACACTCGACTTCTCGTTTAGTAGGTTCGCCTCCAGGCTATGTAGGCTTTGACGATGGTGGTCAATTGACTGAAAAAGTCCGTCGTAAACCATATTCTGTCGTATTACTAGATGAAATTGAAAAAGCACACCCTGATGTTTTCAATATTCTACTGCAAGTTCTTGAAGATGGACGCTTAACGGACTCTAAAGGTCGTGTAGTAGACTTCCGCAATACAGTAGTCATTATGACTTCAAATGTTGGTGCGGATGCACTTAAATATCAAAAAAGTCTTGGTTTTAATGTTGGTGGCGCAGATTCTAAGCATAAAGATATGAAGAGTACGATGCTAGAAGAATTGAAAAAAGCATTCCGCCCAGAATTCTTAAACCGTATCGATGAAATGATTGTCTTCCATGCATTAGAAAAAGAGCATTTGAAAGAAATCATTGCGATGATGGGGAATGCTCTAACAAAACGTTTGAAAGAGCAAGATATTTCACTAGAATTAACCGATGCAGCGCTTGAAAAAATTGCACAGGAGGGCTATGACCCTCAATACGGTGCACGTCCACTACGTCGAGCATTACAAAAACAAGTGGAAGACCGATTATCAGAAGAATTACTAAAAGGTAATGTGGAGAAGGGTAATCATGTTGTCATCGATTATGTAAACGATGAATTTATTGTGAAGAAAAAAGAGGGCGTTTCTATCTCTAAATAATTTCGAACGAAAGACAGTGAGGCATTAAGTGCCAAGCTGTCTTTTTTTTTGTACAATTAATATAAGAACAAATATTCGAGGTGAAAGAAAGTTGGCAAAGAAAAAAACGAAATTTGTATGTTCAGGCTGTGGCTATGAATCAGCAAAATGGATGGGAAGATGTCCAGGGTGTGGGGAATGGAATAAGATGGTGGAGGAAGTAGAAGTGATTGCGAAAGGACCGCGTGGGGCTTTCCAGCATTCTGCTACTGTTACTCAAAAGGCAATCCCTATCATTCAGGTGGAAGCTAGTGAAGAGTCTCGTGTAGCGACAGAAATGGGCGAGCTGAACCGTGTATTAGGCGGTGGTATCGTGCCTGGCTCTCTAGTATTAATAGGCGGTGATCCAGGGATTGGGAAATCCACTTTATTACTACAAGTTTCAGCCTTGCTCTCTAATAAAGGCCATCGTGTGCTGTATATTTCTGGTGAGGAATCTATCCGTCAAACGAAGCTACGTGCGGAGCGTTTGGGGGTAATTTCACAAGAGCTGTATATTTATTCTGAAACAAATCTTGAGTTTTTGAATCAAACGATTGAGGAAGTACAGCCGAAATTTGTCATTGTCGATTCCATACAGACGGTCTTTCATCCAGAGGTAACAAGTGCACCAGGTAGTGTCTCACAGGTCCGTGAGTGTACAGCGGAGCTTATGCGGATCGCTAAGACAAAAGGAATTGCGATCTTCTTAGTTGGGCATGTTACGAAAGAGGGGCAAATAGCAGGGCCACGTATTTTAGAGCATATGGTGGATACAGTCCTGTATTTTGAAGGGGAAAGACATCATAATCATCGTATTTTACGAAGTCAAAAGAACCGCTTCGGCTCTACAAATGAAATTGCTATATTCGAAATGCTACAGGGTGGGCTAAAAGAGGTTTTGAACCCATCTGAGCTGTTTTTACAGGAGCGTTCACAAGGAGCTGCGGGCTCCACGATTGTTGCCTCAATGGAGGGAACAAGGCCAATTCTCGTTGAAATTCAGTCGCTCGTAACGCCTACCAGCTTTAATTACCCTAAGCGGATGGCAACAGGGGTAGATCAAAATAGAGTGCAATTACTGATGGCCGTACTTGAAAAGCGTATGGGTCTCATGCTACAAGCACAGGATGCATATATTAAAGTTGCTGGTGGTGTAAAACTGGACGAACCCGCCATCGATTTAGCTGTTCTGACAAGCATCGTTTCTAGCTTTAAGGATCAGGCTGTGCGAGCAACGGATTGCTTTGTTGGTGAGGTAGGTCTGACAGGAGAGGTGCGTCGAGTATCCCGTATTGAGCAACGTGTCATTGAAGCAGCGAAGCTTGGTTTTAAAAGAGTATTTATTCCTACATCCAATATAGGTGGATGGGATTTTCCGCAAGGGATTGAAATTATCGGGGTAGAAACGATCAAGGATGCATTAAATGCCTGCTTTAGAGAGTTATAGAAAAAAACATGCATGTTGGATATTATTCTGACATGCATTTCCTTCATTTTTAACGGAAAAAGAGGAAACTCAAGTAAAGGGATAGGCGTCCTAGTTAATGCATGGTGAAGGTGTGATGGAAATTAGAGATTAAATAATGATAATTTGATGGGCTGATAAAGGATTTTCTACAGTAAACTATGTATAATCTTAACTAACAATAGGAGGTGACAGCTTGTGAAAAAATTTGTTCAAATTGCCTTTTTACTGATTGGAGGAGCGTTGGGCCTTGTTTTCTTACCGCCATTATACGAATTGCTTCATTTATCATCTAATCCTTGGCTTGATAATCCTTACGTATCAGTAGCATTAGGAGCGCTTTTACTGTTTACATTGTCATTTGCGTTTTCCGATTATTTTGTGAAGCTCATTAGCTGGATGGAAGAGGTCCTGTTTAAGGTCCCTGTCGGAGATTTATTATTCGGTACGCTTGGCCTAATAATAGGGCTAATTGTAGCGTATTTCTTAGGCTTTGCTATTAATAGTGTAAAGTTCCCCGTTGTTACAGAGGTGCTCCCTATTATCCTGTCATTTGTATTAGGATATTTAGGCTTCCGTCTAGGTTTTAGAAAAAGAGATGAACTAATACAGCTTTTTACTTTACGTAGTAATCATACGAAGAAAAAAGCTGCTGAGGGTGCTGAAATTCCAGAAGTACGAGGAAGTTCCAAATTGTTAGATACAAGTGTCATTATTGATGGTCGTATCGCAGATATTTCTGAAACAGGATTCATCGAAGGGGTTCTAGTGGTGCCTCAGTTTGTCCTTACAGAGCTTCAGCATATTGCCGATTCCTCAGATACATTAAAGCGTACAAGAGGTCGTCGAGGTTTAGATATATTAAGAAAGTTACAGGATGAACGTAAGACGAATGTAGAGATTACAGATGAGGATTTTGAGGATGTGCAAGAGGTAGATTTAAAACTTGTACGACTGGCAAAAAAAATGGGTAATGATACTCAGATTGTCACAAATGATTTTAACCTTAATAAAGTCTGTGAGCTACATCATGTGAAAGTATTAAATATAAATGACTTAGCGAATGCCGTAAAACCTGTCGTGATTCCAGGTGAAGATATGCAGGTGGTAGTCATTAAGGATGGGAAAGAGCATAATCAAGGGGTCGCCTATTTAGACGATGGTACGATGATTGTTGTGGAAGGTGGTCGTAGCTATATAGGACAGGCCATAACAGTAACAGTAACGAGTGTATTGCAGACGTCAGCAGGTCGTATGATATTTGCGAAGCCGAAGGACGATTAGGATGTGAAAAAATGCAGTATGAAGTAGTGTTACCTGCCGCAGGAAGCGGTAAACGTATGGGGGCAGGACAAAATAAATTATTTTTAAAACTTTTAAAGAAGCCTATTCTGATACACACGTTAGAGGTCTTTCAACAAGATCCCTTTTGCACAGGTATTTGGCTAGCGGTAAAACCGGAGGAGCGTATCTATATTCAAGAATTGCTCGATGAATATCGTATTACAAAAGTCAAAGGTTTACCTGACGGTGGGGCTGAACGACAGCATTCTGTACATTCATGTATGAAGGAAATGCAACAGGTAGACATTGTGCTTGTTCATGATGCAGCACGGCCTTTTATTACACATGATATTATTGCAAATCTTGTGCAAAGTGCCCACAACTTTGGTGCAGCTATTGCAGGTGTCCGAGCGAAAGATACAATGAAAAAAGTTCGAAATGGTGTCATTGAGGAAACGGTAGATCGTGACAGCCTGTGGATGATTCAAACGCCGCAAGCCTTTCGGTTTGATTTAATTGTTGAGGCAGAGGATGTTGCTGAAAAAGTAGGTTTTCTTGGTACCGATGAAGCGATGCTAGTCGAGCGTCTTGGTCACACGGTGCATATTGTAGAAAGCAGCTACGAAAATGTAAAAATGACGACACAAGAGGATTTACTATTCGGAGAAGCTATTTTGCGAAAACGGTCATTGCAACTAAACGAATAGTTAGTAGTTTAAACATCTCATTAGTGATAGTTGCTAATGAGATTTTATATTGATATAGCAAGAAATGGCGAAGAGGAAATGCTTGTTTTTTAGCTATCATTCAAATGCCTGTTGTAATAATGGCCGCGACATCCATGTGAATAATGATTTGTTAGCTTGAAAAAACTAAAAGCAATCACACCTAGGTGGCAAGTTGTAATGGATCTAACTGTACAAGAAAATGCTCACTATTTGCTATCAGCTCAATTTCCTAGGAAATATGTTAAAATGTGAGGGTATAATAGTGAGTAAATAGATAACAGTGAAGGAAGGTGAATGAGACTGCATTAAAAGCAAACTAGGAGCAATAAAATCCACATGTATTGCTAACGTAGTCTCTCTATCATATGTTTCGAATTGGACAAGGTTTTGATGTACATGCATTTGAAGAAGGGCGTCCATTAATTATCGGTGGTATTACTATTCCACATGAAAAGGGATTAGTTGGACATTCAGATGCAGATGTTTTATTACACACAGTGACAGATGCAGCGCTAGGAGCAATTGGAGAAGGAGATATTGGACGTCATTTTCCAGATACAGATCCAGCTTTTAAGGACGCGGATTCAGCGAAATTATTAGAATACATTTGGAAAATTGTTGAGGATAAAGGATATATTCTAGGGAACGTGGATTGTACAATTATGGCTCAACGACCAAAAATGGCACCATATATTGAGCAAATGCAAAATCGTATTGCAGAATTGTTACATGCTGAGCCATCACAGGTAAATGTCAAAGCGACTACAACTGAACGTCTAGGATTTACTGGTCGTGAGGAAGGTATAGCAGCGATGGCAACGATTCTTTTGATGAAGAAATAAATGTGAGTGAACTCCGCTTTTATTTCCAGTTACAGAGTGGTAAAATGAACAAAGTCAATTTTGATCGAAAATTTAGGAGGCTTTTAATATGACGAAAGAAGTTCGCGTTCGTTACGCGCCATCTCCAACAGGTTTTTTACATATCGGTGGGGCACGTACAGCATTATTCAATTATTTATATGCAAAACATCATAACGGTAAATTCATTGTACGTATTGAAGATACGGATATTGAACGTAATGTAGAGGGTGGAGAAGCATCTCAGCTAGATAACCTAAAATGGTTAGGTATTGAATATGATGAGTCCATTGATATTGGTGGACCTTATGCGCCTTATCGTCAAATGGAGCGTCTTGATATTTATAAAGAGCACGCTGAAAAGCTATTAGAGCAAGGTGCAGCCTATAAATGCTTCTGTTCTTCAGAAAAACTGGAAGCATCTCGTGAGGAACAAAAAGCGAGAGGTGTAGCAGCTCCTACTTATGATGGTACATGCCGTCATCTATCTGCTGAGGAAGTTGCTGCTAAAAAAGCAGCAGGTGAGCCATACACAATTCGTATGCGCGTACCAGAAAATGTAACGTACGATTTTGAAGATTTAGTGCGTGGACAAGTTACATTTGAATCTAAAGACATTGGCGACTGGGTAATTGTTAAAGCAAACGGAATTCCAACGTATAACTATGCTGTCGTTCTAGATGATCACTTCATGGAGATTTCTCATGTTTTCCGTGGTGAAGAGCATTTATCTAATACGCCAAAACAAATGATGATTTTTGATGCATTTGGTTGGGAGTATCCACGCTTCGGTCATATGACATTAATTATTAATGAAAACCGTAAAAAGCTATCAAAACGTGATGAATCCATTATTCAATTTGTCACTCAGTATAAGGATTTGGGGTATCTTCCAGAAGCAATGTTCAACTTCTTTGCTTTACTTGGCTGGTCTCCAGAAGGGGAAGAGGAAATTTTCTCTAAAGAAGAATTTATTAAAATCTTTGATGAAAAGCGTCTTTCTAAATCACCATCTATGTTCGATAAACAAAAATTGACATGGATGAATAATCAATATATTAAAAAACTATCTTTAGAAGAAGTGGTTGCTTTATCTTTACCACATTTACAAAAAGCTGGACTCTTACCAGAGGAACTTACAGTGGAGCAACATGCATGGGCAACGGATTTAATTGGGCTTTACCATGACCAAATGAGCTTTGGTTCAGAGATTGTTGAATTATCTAGCCTATTCTTTAAAGACCATATTGAATATGATGAAGAAGCCAAAGCTGTTTTAGCAGGAGAACAAGTACCTGAGGTAATGGCTGCATTCAAGTCACAGCTTGAAGAATTAGAAGAATTTACGCCAGATGCAGTAAAAGCAGCTATAAAAGCTGTGCAGAAAACAACAGGTCATAAAGGTAAAAATTTATTTATGCCAATCCGTGTTGTCACAACGGGTGAAACACATGGACCTGAGCTTCCAAATGCTATTTGCTTAATTGGTAAAGAGAAAGCAATTGATCGTGTAGAAAAATTTGCGCAATAAATAGAAATTCATTGACAATTGATATGTTCGTTGTAAAATGTATTTACATTGGTAAAGCGTTGATAAGGAGAAGTAAGTGGCGCATGCTCTAAAGAGAGGACCATCACCGGCTGAAAGTGGTCTGAGTCTAGGCAAAACTGAAATGCACCTTTGAGCATAAAGCTGAACTATAGTAGGCTTTATCGATTCGTTCCCGTTAAAGAACGTCCAGAGTGGGAGGCTTTTTGCCTTCAATCAGAGTGGAACCACGCAAATTCAAGCGTCTCTGTCATTCCTTTTAGGGATGATAGGGGCGTTTTTTATTTTATCTTCATTCATGGATGAAGAGGGAGGCATTTCAAACAAATGTGCCACATCATCTTAGGCAGAGAATTCTACAGAAAATTGACTACAGTGACAGCTCTGTGTGAAGTGTTTCTAAGAATTTGAGCAAGACCAACATAAAAAGGGGGAGTTTTTGTGTTTAAAAGGATGAAAGAAGATGTGGAAACCATTTTTGAGAATGATCCAGCTGCGCGTAGTGTTTTTGAAGTGATATTAACCTATTCCGGTTTGCATGCCACATGGGCACATCGAGTTGCGCATTGGTTCTTTAAAAATCGTTTTTATTTCATGGCTCGTGCCATTTCACAAATAAGCCGCTTTTTTACTGGTATTGAAATTCATCCTGGCGCGAAAATTGGCCGCCGCTTTTTTATCGACCATGGAATGGGTGTTGTCATTGGTGAGACATGCGAAATTGGTGATAATGTTACCTTATATCAAGGTGTAACTCTAGGGGGTACAGGGAAAGAAAAGGGGAAACGCCACCCTACATTAGAGGATAATGTCCTTGTAGCGACAGGGGCTAAAGTATTAGGTTCTATTACAGTTGGCGAGAATAGTAAAATTGGTGCGGGATCAGTTGTTTTAAAAGAGGTGCCGCCAAATGCCACTGTGGTCGGTATACCTGGTAAAATAGTGATTAAGGATGGAGTTCGTCTAGAGAAAAAACTAGATCATCAAAATATACCTGATCCTGTGGAAGATCGCTGTCAAGCTTTTGAGAAGCAGATCATTGAATTAAAGCAAGAAATTGAACGCTTACAAAAGGAGAGAGAGACACAATGAGTATTCAAATTTTCAACTCATTATCACGACAAAAAGAAACCTTCGTGCCGCTAGAAGAAGGCAAAGTGAAAATGTATGTCTGCGGTCCTACCGTTTATAACTATATCCATATCGGGAATTCACGTCCTGTTATAGTTTATGACACAGTACGTCGCTATTTCCAATATAAAGGCTATGATGTAAAGTTTGTATCCAACTTTACGGATGTAGACGATAAAATTATAAAGGCAGCCAATGAGCTTGGTGAAGAAGTGCATGAGTTAACAGAGCGCTTTATTGCTGCTTATTTTGAAGATGTTACGGCATTAGGATGCAAAAAGGCAGATGTTCACCCACGCGTTACGGAGCATATGGCTGATATCATTCAGTTTATCCAAATCTTAATTGAAAAAGGCTATGCTTATGAGTCAGCTGGTGATGTATATTACCGCACACGCAAGTTTAATGGCTATGGTAAATTATCACACCAATCAGTGGATGATTTAAAAATTGGTGCACGTATTGAAGCTGGCGAGAAAAAAGATGATGCATTGGATTTTGCTTTATGGAAGGCAGCGAAGCCAGGAGAAATTTTCTGGGAAAGTCCTTGGGGCAATGGGCGTCCTGGGTGGCATATTGAATGTTCAGTAATGGCTCGTGAACATTTAGGAGATACTATTGATATTCACGCTGGTGGACAGGATTTAACTTTCCCACACCATGAAAATGAAATTGCACAATCAGAAGCTCATAATGATAAAACATTTGCACGTTATTGGATGCATAATGGTTATATTAATATTGATAATGAAAAGATGTCTAAATCTCTTGGGAATTTTATTCTGGTGAATGATATTCGTAAACAAATAGATCCACAAGTACTACGCTTCTTTATGTTATCTGTACATTATCGCCATCCCATTAATTTTGCGAAGGATTTAGTAGAGGCAGCTGCAGCTGGCTTAGAGCGCATTCGTACAGCCTACAACAATGTAAAGCATCGCCTTACGACTACGGTAAGCTTAGGCGATCACTCAGATGAGTGGCTTAATAGAATTACTGAACAAAAAGCGCAATTTGAAGAGGCAATGGATGATGATTTTAATACGGCTAACGGAATTTCGGTATTATTTGAGTTAGCTCGTCTTGCTAATATTTATTTAAACGAAACGAATACTTGCAAGAAAGTGCTAGAAACTTTTATTGAAACTTTTGAAGTACTAGGTGACGTCTTAGGTATTAAATTTGCAAAAGAAGAGGAATTATTAGACGAAGAAATTGATGCATTACTACAAGAACGTGTAGAGGCACGTAAAAATCGTGATTTTGCTCGTTCTGATGAGATTCGTGACCATTTGCAAGCCCAAGGTATCATTTTAGAAGATACGCGACAAGGAACTAGATGGAAACGAGGGTAATTAAGTTGGATAAACTTCGCAATGAAGATGTTAAGCAATTAAATGCGTTGGCGTTAGCCTATATGGGTGACGCCGTATTGGAGCAAAAGATACGAGAACACTTACTACGTTCAGGTCGAGTTAAACCGAATACACTTCATCGAGAGGCAACACGTTACGTTTCGGCAAAAGCACAATCTATGATTGTTCATCGTATGATGGATGAGAATTATTTAACAGAGGAGGAGTTGGCAGTGTTCCGCCGTGGACGCAATGCCAAGTCCGGCTCTGTACCAAAAAATACAGATGTTCAAACTTATCGAAATAGCTCAGGCTTTGAGGCGGTACTTGGTAGTTTATATTTATTAAATGAACTTGAACGCGTCTATGAAATCATTGCATATGCTATTCAAATCATCGAGGAATCGAAAGGAGTGTAGAATTATAATGACAGAACAAAATGGAGAAATTATTGCAGGTAAAAACCCAGTGTTAGAAGCACTTCGTTCAGGACGCGATATGAATAAAGTGTGGATTGCAGAGGGTGTAAAAAAATCGGGTGTCAACGAACTGCTAGATTTAGCTAGAGAACGCGGAGTGATCGTTCAGTTTGTTCCGAAAAAGAAAGTCGATCAATTATCAAGTGCAAATCATCAAGGGATTGTTGCTTCTGTTGCAGCTTATCAGTATGCTGAACTAGAGGATTTATTTGCTGCAGCCGCAAAAAAACAAGAGGATCCCTTTTTCTTAATCTTAGATGAGCTTGAAGATCCACATAATCTAGGTTCTATTATGAGAACTGCAGATGCAATAGGTGCGCACGGTATTATTATTCCTAAGCGCCGTTCAGTGAGTTTAACAGCTGTCGTGGCGAAAGCATCAACAGGCGCTATTGAACACGTTCCTGTAGTCCGTGTAAACAATTTAGCTCAAACAGTAGATGAACTAAAAGAACGAGGTGTATGGATTGCTGGTACAGATGCAAAGGGCTCTGTAGACTATCGGAAAATGGATGCAACATTACCACTGGCTATCATTATCGGTAGTGAAGGTAAGGGAATGGGGCGTTTATTAAAAGAGAAATGTGACTTCTTGTATCATTTACCGATGGTAGGACATGTGACATCATTGAACGCCTCAGTAGCTGCAGCGTTATTAATGTACGAAGTGTATCGTAAACGTCAAGAAGCGATTGAGTAACAATGAAAAACATTTTGCTAGTGGATGGCTATAATATGATTGGGTCCTGGAAAGAGCTTCGACCATTGCGGGATACAAATTTTGAGGATGCTCGCAAAAGGTTGATAGAACTTATGGCTGAATATAAAGCAGCTATGGGTTGGCGTGTTATTATTGTTTTTGACGCACATCTAGTTCCAGGAGTAGAGCAATCTTATTTAGAAAGTGATGTTGAAGTCATTTATACTCGGAAAAATGAAACGGCAGATGAACGTATTGAAAAAATGACGCATGAGCTTAAGGCTAGAAATGTACAAATACACGTAGCAACTTCCGATATGGCAGAGCAAAGTGTTATTTTTGGTAATGGAGCCTTGAGAAAGTCAGCTAGAGAACTAGAAATAGATACAAGCATTATCCAGCATAAAATATCGCATGATGTGAAAAGGAAACAAGAAAGTAGACCACCTTCACGTATAGAATTAAAGCCAGATGTGGCGATAGCATTCGAAAAATGGAGACGTGGATTGAAATGATTGATTGACGCATATTTTCCAATTCCGTTATACTGTTCCTAATTATCTGTTGTGGCTGAGGTGATACCATGTTTAAAAATAGCATTGTACAAGTGACACAAGATTTTGAACGATTCAATGATGAAGAACTTATTGAAATGGTGCATCAAGGTAATACAGATGCGTTGGATTATTTAATTACGAAATATCGTTTGTTAGTTAGAGCGAAGGCAAGATCCTATTTCTTAATTGGTGCTGATAAGGAAGATATCGTGCAAGAGGGCATGATCGGTTTGTATAAAGCGATTCGTGATTTTAAAGGGGATAAGCTTGCTTCTTTCCGAGCTTTTGCTGAGCTGTGTATTACAAGGCAAATAATTACCGCTATTAAAACGGCAACTAGGCAAAAGCATATACCTCTTAACTCTTATATTTCTTTGGACAAGCCCATTTTTGATGAAGAATCAGACCGAACGCTCATGGATGTTTTAACAGGCGCTATCATGGATGATCCAGAAGAATTAATAATTCATAGAGAAGAGTTTGGATATTTAGAAGAGAAAATGAGTGAGATTTTAAGTGAACTAGAGTTACAGGTTTTAGCTCTATATCTAGATGGCCGATCATATCATGAAATTTCTGCAAAATTAAATCGTCATGTGAAATCGATTGATAATGCTTTGCAGCGAGTGAAGCGTAAATTAGAGCGACATTTAGTCCTTGAGGAAATGTCTTAGCGGGCAGAGGCTTTATTGACATTGACAAATATAGGTGTTAGTCTTAAAAAGACAAAGTGCCGAAAAAGGTGAGTATATGGCAAAAAAAGTCGTGCTAAATTGCGAGAAATGTGGATCGAGAAATTACACGTTCCCGGCTAAAGAAGGCTCCACTGTACGCCTCGAATTAAAGAAATTTTGCTCGCATTGCAATGAACATACAGTGCATAAACAAACGCTATAAAATGATATGTAAATAGACAGATTTGATTGATTCGGAGGTTAAGCTAGAATGGGCAAGATCAAAGGCTTTTTCAGTGATGTAATGTCAGAAATGCGCAAAACAAGCTGGCCAAAAAGTAAAGAGTTGACTAAATATACAGTCGTTGTTATTTCAACTGTTGTCGTTATGGCTTTATTTTTTGTGTTAGTTGACTTAGGTGTTTCATCATTATTCCGCTGGTACTTAGATTTATAATTTAGTAAATAGCATGTTAATACTTATGAAATAGCCCGTCCAATGCAATAACGGGTTTTTTCGTTTGTTTTATCTTCATTCAGCAGACAATTCCATCTTTATGGGCAAGTGATATGGGTGAAGTGAATGGCAGTAAGATAATCTCATTATGATAAGTATGATAGTAGCAATAGATGACTATGCTAGTTTCGTTACATATCATCAGGCTTTCTTAATAGGGAAAGGCTATGTCTACATGAGATGTTTGTGAAAAGAGTAAGAAATGCATCTAGCATATCACGATTCATTTTCACTTTTATTTGTAAGGGAGGGACGGACGAGAAGTCCTAGTAGTTATGGAGAAAAATTGGTATGTTGTTCATACGTATTCAGGGTATGAGAACCGAGTAAAAGCAAACCTAGAAAAACGTGTAGAAACAATGGGAATGCAAGATAAAATCTTCCGAGTGATTGTTCCTGAACACGAGGAAACAGAAATGAAAGATGGGAAAAAGCGTACAATGATGCGTAAAGTTTTCCCAGGTTATGTATTAGTAGAGCTTATTATGACAGATGATTCTTGGTATGTAGTGCGTAATACGCCGGGTGTAACAGGCTTTATCGGTTCATCTGGTGGGGGAGCAAAGCCAACCCCTTTACTACCTGAGGAAGCAGATCGTCTACTACAGCAAATGGGTATGACTGATAAAGTTGTCGAAGTAGATATCTCTATTGGTGAAGCGGTTGAAATATTAGAAGGGCCATTCGCACATTTCCAAGGACGTGTTGAAGAAATTGACACAGAAAAAGGAAAAGTGAAAGTGTCTGTTGATATGTTTGGTCGCGAAACAATTATGGAGCTAGACTTCGAACAAATTCAAAAATTATAATACAATTACTAGAACTGTGACATGCCTATTGGTAGTTGTTTCGCAGATTTTGTTAATTACCACTTGCTTAAAAAAATTAAAAGTGGTATCATTTCATAGGTCAGACTGTCATACTTTTGTTTGACGTCTGTAATGATAATTTTAATGTTATCGGCACTTAGCTGACAGACAGATATTGAGTGGGAGGGGCAACCCAATTACCACATCACGGACTTAAGGAGGTGTGTCTCGTGGCTAAAAAAGTTATTAAAGTTGTAAAACTTCAAATCCCTGCTGGTAAAGCTAACCCAGCTCCACCGGTTGGTCCTGCATTAGGTCAAGCGGGTGTGAACATCATGGGATTCTGTAAAGAATTCAACGCGCGTACTGCTGATCAAGCTGGTCTTATTATTCCAGTTGAAATTTCAGTATTCGAGGACCGTTCTTTCACTTTCATTACAAAAACTCCACCTGCAGCGGTTCTACTTAAAGTAGCAGCTGGTATCCAATCTGGATCTGGTGAACCAAATCGTAAAAAAGTGGCAACGGTTAAACGTGATAAAGTTCGCGAAATCGCTGAAACTAAAATGCCAGACCTTAACGCTGCTTCAGTAGAAGCTGCTATGTTAATGGTAGAAGGTACTGCACGAAGCATGGGTATTGTTATCGAAGACTAATCCCAGTTACTTGATGTTTTGTTTTTTGGAAGGTTGCGAAGTTTCTTTGTGAACACGCAACCTTTATTCGTGGGAGGTAAAATCCGCTATAACCACAATCAAGGAGGAAATATATAATGGCTAAAAAAGGTAAAAAACTGCAAGATGCAGCTAAATTAATTGATCGTAACTCACTATACAGTGCTCAAGAAGCAATCGAACTTGCTCAAAAAACTAGCTCAGTAAACTTCGACGCTACTGTAGAAGTTGCTTTTCGCTTAGGTATTGATACTCGTAAAAACGACCAACAAATCCGTGGTGCAGTAGTGCTACCAAACGGTACTGGTAAAACTCAACGCGTATTAGTATTCGCAAAAGGTGAAAAACTTAAAGAAGCAGAAGCTGCTGGCGCTGATTATGTAGGTGATGCAGAGTACATCCAAAAAATCCAACAAGGTTGGTTTGATTTCGATGTAATCGTAGCAACTCCTGACATGATGGGTGAAGTTGGTAAACTTGGTCGTGTATTAGGACCTAAAGGCTTAATGCCAAACCCTAAAACTGGTACAGTTACTTTCGATGTAACAAAAGCTATCGAAGAAATTAAAGCTGGTAAAGTAGAATACCGTGCTGATAAAGCTGGTATCATCCACGCTCCTATCGGTAAAGTTTCTTTCTCTGCAGAAAAACTAGTAGAAAACTTCTTAGCTGTATTTGATGTAGTTCAAAAAGCAAAACCTGCTGCAGCTAAAGGTACTTACATGAAATCTGTAAATGTTACAACTACAATGGGTCCAGCTATTAAAATTGACTCATCTAACGTAGTAGTAAAATAATTTATATATATATATTGACAACAGCAGTGATTACATGATATAATCGTTGCTGTTGTGAATTATCCATTTGTACCGTAGACAGTAGGAGTGACTTGTCACTTAATGTTCCTACCGAGGACATCGGAATTCAGATTCTTATTTAAAGATGATGACTTTCAGCCTCTGTGTCTATTTGACGTAGGGGCTTTTCTTTTGTCGGTATAAATGACCCATTCTAATAGGAGGTGTCATCATGAGCAAAGCAATCGAAAACAAACAAGTACAAGTTCAAGAGATTACTGAGAAATTCCAAAGCGCTTCTTCTGTAGTAGTAGTGGATTACCGTGGTCTTAATGTTGCACAAGTAACAGAGCTTCGTAAACAACTTCGTGAAGCTGGCGTTGAGTTCAAAGTATACAAAAACACTTTAACTCGTCGTGCTGCTGAAGCTGCTGGTCTTGCAGGAATCAACGACGTATTAGTTGGTCCTAACGCAATTGCGTTCTCAAATGAAGATGTTGTAGCTCCTGCTAAAATCATCAACGAGTTCGCTAAGAAAAACGAAGCTTTAGAAATTAAAGCTGGTATTATCGAAGGTACAATCTCTTCTGTTGAAGATGTTAAAGCACTTGCAGAACTTCCATCACGCGAAGGTCTACTTTCTATGCTTTTATCTGTACTTCAAGCTCCAGTGCGTAACTTCGCACTTGCAACAAAAGCTGTTGCAGAACAAAAAGAAGAACAAGGCGCGTAATTTAATACGTCCAAAAACTTCCGCGGCCTGACCGCAAAAAAATAAAACATTATCCAATTAGGAGGAAATTATAATGAACAAAGAGCAAATCTTAGAAGCTATCAAAGCTATGACAGTTCTTGAATTAAACGATTTAGTAAAAGCTATCGAAGAAGAATTCGGTGTAACAGCTGCTGCTCCAGTAGCAGTAGTTGCTGGCGGTGCTGCTGCAGCTGAAGAGAAAACAGAATTCGACGTAGTATTAGCATCTGCTGGTGCAGAAAAAATTAAAGTAATCAAAGTGGTTCGCGAAATCACTGGTTTAGGTCTTAAAGAAGCTAAAGAAGTAGTAGATAACGCTCCTAAAGCTCTTAAAGAAGGCGTTTCTAAAGATGAAGCTGAACAAATCAAAACTAAACTTGAAGAAGTTGGCGCATCTGTAGAAGTTAAGTAATCTCGCGTTACTTTTAAACAAAAGGAAAGCTCGTCATATTGGCGAGCTTTTTTCTTCATTCTGAGGAGGCGTGAAAATGTCAGATCACTATTATACAAATAATCCTCAAACTGAGAGTAAACCTCGTCACTGGACATTCAAATTACTAGGGCATACGTTTTCATTTGAAACGGATGCAGGTGTATTTAGTAAAAGCGAAGTAGATTTTGGATCCCGTGTTTTAATAGACGCTTTTCAAATGCCTAATATTGATGGTGCGATTTTTGATATAGGTTGTGGTTATGGGCCGATAGGATTATCCATCGCCAAAGCAAATCCAGACCGTACCGTCTGTATGATGGATATAAATGAACGTGCAGTTGCGCTTTCGCAAAAAAATGCGCAAGTGAACGGTGTTCAAAATGTGCGAATATTTGTGAGTGACGGCCTATCGATGGTTGATAAAGATATAGAAGCAGCAGCTATCTTAACGAATCCACCAATTCGTGCAGGGAAGGAAACGATTTTCCGCTTTTACGATGGAGCTTATGATAGACTAGTATCATCTGGAGAGCTTTGGGTAGTGATTCAGAAGAAACAAGGAGCGCCATCGACAGTAAGTTACCTAGAAGGTAAATTTTCCGAAGTCGATGTTGTCGAGAAGAAAAAAGGATACTGGATAGTACGTGCAAAAAAATAAATGAAATATGTATAATTTATTGACTTGACAAATCGGCTATGATAATATGATACAATGCAAAAATATTATTTTGAGGTCGTATGCCCTTTTTGTATAGAATTGTTTTAATATGGGTATACTTGCCAAGATAAGTTTAGTTAACCGAAAATGAGATCTTTTTGAAGACTCGTTTTCTTTTTGTCTTTCGAAATCATACACTATTTGTATGATTTTGCAAAGACCTAATATCGCTTTATTGAGGGGTGAATGAGTTGACAGGTCAACTAGTTCAGTACGGACAACACCGCCAGCGTAGAAGCTTTGCGCGTATTAAAGAGGTGCTTGAGCTTCCAAATCTGATTGAGATTCAAACGGCGTCTTACGAGTGGTTCCTTGAAGAAGGTTTACGTGAAATGTTCCGTGACATTTCGCCGATCGAGGACTTTACAGGTAATCTTTCATTAGAATTCATCGATTATTCATTAGGTGATCCTAAATATGATGTTGATGAGTGTAAAGAGCGAGATGTTACTTACGCAGCTCCATTACGTGTGAAAGTACGTCTTTACAACAAAGAAACAGACGAAGTGAAAGAACAAGATGTCTTCATGGGTGATTTCCCATTAATGACTGAAACAGGTACGTTCATTATCAATGGTGCTGAACGTGTTATCGTTTCACAATTAGTTCGTTCACCAAGTGTGTATTTCCATGATAAAACGGATAAGAACGGTAAAAAAGGTTTTGGAGCTACAGTGATTCCAAACCGTGGTGCATGGTTAGAGTATGAAACGGATGCAAAAGATGTAGTTTATGTACGTATTGATCGTACTCGTAAGTTACCAGTAACCGTGTTACTTCGTGCATTAGGCTTTGGCTCAGACCAAGAAATTATCGATATTATCGGTGATAACGAGTACTTACGTAATACGCTAGAAAAAGATAACTCTGAAAGTACTGAAAAAGCACTTTTAGAAATCTACGAGCGTTTACGTCCAGGTGAGCCACCAACAGTTGAAAGTGCGAAAAGCTTATTATACTCTCGTTTCTTCGACGCAAAACGCTATGATTTAGCGAATGTTGGACGCTACAAAATGAATAAAAAGCTTCATATTAAAAATCGTTTATTCAACCAAACGATTGCTGAAACGCTTGTAGATCCAGAAACAGGCGAAATTTTAGTAGAGAAAGGTACAGTGCTTGATCGCCGTACTTTAGATAAAATCCTACCTTACCTTGAAGATTCTTCGAAAGGTATTGGTTTCCGTACTTTATCACAAGTTGGTGGAGTACTTGAGGATGATGTAACAATCCAATCTATTAAAATTTATGCACCGAAAGATGAAGCACAAAAAGAAATTAATATCATTAGTAATGCCTATATTGATGAAGAAGTGAAAAATATTACACCTGCTGACGTACTGTCTTCAGTAAGCTATTTCTTCAACCTGCTTTATCAAGTAGGAGCAACAGATGATATTGACCATTTAGGTAACCGTCGTCTACGTTCTGTAGGTGAGTTACTGCAAAACCAATTCCGTATTGGTTTATCTCGTATGGAACGTGTAGTACGTGAGCGTATGTCTATTAACGACACAGCGGCTATCGTACCACAACAATTAATTAATATCCGTCCAGTTATTGCGTCAATTAAAGAGTTCTTCGGAAGCTCTCAATTATCACAATTCATGGACCAAACAAACCCATTAGCAGAATTAACGCATAAACGTCGATTATCTGCATTAGGGCCTGGTGGTTTAACACGTGAGCGTGCTGGTTTCGAAGTACGTGACGTTCACTATTCTCACTATGGTCGTATGTGTCCAATCGAGACACCAGAGGGTCCAAACATTGGTTTAATCAACTCATTATCTTCTTTTGCTAAAGTAAATAAATTTGGTTTCATCGAAACGCCTTACCGTCGTATTGATCACGAAACAGGTCAAGTAACGGAACAAATTGATTACCTAACAGCTGATGAAGAAGATAACTACTACGTAGCACAAGCAAACTCACTATTAAATCCAGATGGCAGTTTTGCAAAAGACGAGGTAGTAGGTCGTTTCCGTGGTGATAACACAGTATTCAATAAAGCTCAAATGGACTACATGGACGTATCTCCTAAACAAGTAGTTTCTGCAGCGACTGCGTGTATCCCATTCTTAGAAAACGATGACTCTAACCGTGCACTTATGGGTGCAAACATGCAACGTCAAGCAGTTCCACTTCTTAACCCAGAAGCACCATTCGTTGGTACGGGTATGGAACATGTGGATGCACGTGATTCTGGTGCAGCTGTAGTAGCGAAGTATGATGGTATTGTTGAGCACGTTGAGGCTCGCTCTATCCATGTTCGCCGCATTGAAGTTGTTGATGGCAAAGAGGTTAAAGGCGATTTAACAAAATATAAATTACAAAAATTCATACGTTCAAACCAAGGTACTTCATATAACCAACGTCCACTTGTAAAAGTTGGCGAACGCGTGAAGCCTCGCGATATTTTAGCAGATGGTCCATCAATGGAAAAAGGCGAATTAGCTCTTGGACGTAACGTACTTGTTGCATTCATGACTTGGAACGGCTTTAACTATGAGGATGCTGTTATTATGAGTGAGCGCCTTGTAAAAGACGATGTTTATACATCTGTTCATATTGAAGAATATGAGTCAGAGTCTCGTGATACAAAGCTTGGACCTGAAGAAATCACTCGTGATATTCCAAATGTCGGTGAAGATGCACTTCGTAACCTAGACGAACGTGGTATTATCCGTATCGGTGCGGAAGTACGCGATGGTGATATTCTTGTAGGGAAAGTAACGCCTAAAGGGGTTACAGAATTAACGGCTGAAGAGCGTTTATTACATGCTATTTTCGGTGAAAAGGCTCGTGAGGTCCGTGATACATCATTACGTGTACCACACGGTGCTGGCGGTATCATTCTGGATGTTAAAGTATTTAACCGTGAAGATGGCGATGAATTACCACCAGGTGTTAACCAATTAGTTCGTGCTTATATTGTTCAAAAACGTAAAATTCGCGTTGGGGACAAAATGGCCGGACGTCACGGTAACAAAGGGGTTATCTCTCGTATCTTGCCAGAAGAAGATATGCCATTCATGCCAGATGGCACGCCTGTAGATATCATGTTAAATCCACTTGGTGTACCTTCTCGTATGAATATCGGACAAGTTTTAGAATTACACTTAGGTATGGCTTCTCGCTACCTAGGCGTCCACATGGCAACACCAGTATTTGATGGTGCGAATGAAGAAGACGTTTGGGAAACAATGGAAGAAGCAGGGATGAACCGTGACGGTAAAACAATCCTGTATGATGGCCGCTCTGGTGAACCATTTGATAACCGTGTATCTGTTGGGATCATGTATATGATCAAACTTGCTCACATGGTTGACGATAAACTTCACGCCCGTTCAACAGGTCCTTACTCACTTGTTACGCAGCAACCACTTGGTGGTAAAGCGCAATTTGGTGGACAACGTTTTGGTGAGATGGAAGTATGGGCACTTGAAGCATATGGTGCCGCTTATACCCTTCAAGAAATCTTAACAGTTAAATCCGATGACGTTGTTGGTCGTGTAAAAACATATGAAGCCATCGTTAAGGGTGAAAGTGTACCAGAGCCAGGCGTTCCTGAGTCATTCAAAGTATTGATTAAAGAACTTCAATCTCTTGGTATGGACGTTAAGATGCTAACAGTTAATGATGAAGAAGTAGAGCTTCGTGATTTAGACGAAGAAGAAGATCTTCAACCAGCTGATGCACTTAACATCGCACCACAGCCAGATACTCAAGAAGAGCCAGTAGAGTCTTTTGAATAATGGAAACCAATATTCACAATTGTGAATAAGGTCAAACTTATTTTTCAAATTAGCCGGGCAGGATTTAACGCCCTGCCTGGCTTTTTCTTTTAATACATCATTCTATTTCTAATCCTTTGTCAAAGAGGTAATTCTTTGCAAACGATTATCGAGCTGCGTAAAAGAGTCTTTATAAAGACCTATACTAGAGGGAGGTAGGCTCCTTGATAGACGTTAATGAATTTGAATATATGAAAATTGGTTTAGCATCCCCTGACAAGATTCGCTCTTGGTCATATGGTGAGGTTAAAAAACCTGAAACAATTAACTACCGTACGTTAAAACCAGAAAAAGATGGTTTATTCTGTGAACGTATTTTTGGGCCAACTAAGGATTGGGAATGTCATTGTGGTAAATATAAACGTGTTCGCTATAAAGGCGTAGTTTGTGACCGCTGTGGTGTTGAAGTAACGCGTGCTAAAGTTCGTCGTGAACGTATGGGTCATATCGAATTAGCAGCACCAGTTTCTCATATCTGGTACTTCAAAGGTATTCCTAGTCGTATGGGTCTAATTTTAGATATGTCACCGCGTGCACTTGAAGAAGTTATTTATTTTGCTTCATACGTTGTGATTGAGGCTGGTGCGACGAATCTAGAAAGTAAACAATTACTTTCAGAAAAAGAGTACCGTGCATACCGCGAAAAATTCGGAAATACATTCGAAGCTGCAATGGGTGCAGAAGCAATTAAAAAATTATTAGCCAAAATTGACCTAGAAGATGAGACACATTCTTTAAAAGAAGAGTTAAAATCTGCACAAGGTCAAAGACGTACTCGTGCTATCAAACGTTTAGAGGTTGTTGAATCATTCCGTAACTCAGGTAACTCACCTGAATGGATGATTTTAGATGTACTACCTGTAATTCCACCTGAGCTTCGTCCAATGGTGCAATTAGATGGTGGACGTTTTGCAACTTCAGATTTAAACGATTTATACCGTCGTGTTATTAACCGTAATAACCGTTTAAAACGTTTATTAGATTTAGGTGCTCCAAGCATCATCGTACAAAACGAAAAACGTATGTTACAAGAAGCTGTTGACGCGTTAATTGATAATGGTCGTCGCGGACGTCCTGTAACAGGTCCTGGTAACCGTCCACTAAAATCACTTTCACATATGTTGAAAGGTAAACAAGGTCGTTTCCGTCAAAATCTACTTGGTAAGCGTGTTGACTATTCTGGACGTTCCGTTATCGTAGTAGGTCCAAACTTAAAAATGTACCAATGTGGTCTACCTAAAGAAATGGCTATTGAATTATTCAAGCCGTTCGTTATGAAGGAATTAGTAGAACGTGGTCTTGCTCATAACATTAAATCTGCTAAGCGTAAAATCGAACGTTTAAACAACGACGTTTGGGATGTATTAGAAGATGTTATCCGTGAGCATCCAGTATTACTTAACCGTGCACCAACGCTACACCGTCTTGGTATTCAAGCATTTGAACCAACACTAGTAGAAGGTCGTGCTATTCGTCTTCACCCATTAGTATGTACAGCATATAACGCTGACTTCGATGGTGACCAAATGGCGGTTCACGTACCATTGTCTGCTGAAGCTCAAGCTGAGGCTCGTCTTCTAATGCTTGCTGCGCAAAACATCCTAAATCCAAAAGACGGTAAACCGGTAGTAACACCTTCACAAGATATGGTATTAGGAAACTACTACTTAACGCTTGAACGTGAAAATGCACGTGGAGAAGGTACTATTTTCTACGGTCCAAACGAAGTTTTAATCGCATATGATACAGGTCATGTGCATTTGCATACACGTATTGCTATTAAAGCTAGTTCGTTAAATAACCCAACATTCACAGAGGAACAAAATAATATGTTCCTATTAACGACTGTCGGTAAAGTAATCTTTAACGAAATCTTGCCTGAATCATTCCCTTATATTAATGAGCCGACTGATTTTAACTTAGAGCAAGTGACACCAGAAAAGTACTTTGCGAAATTAACAATTGACGAAGACACTCTAAAAGAGCTTGAATCAGATAGTGCTTATAATAGCCTTGATGAAAAAGGGAAAATTGACGCACAACGTACAGCTGTATTGCGCAAGCATTTTGAATCTGTACCAGTTGTAAATCCATTCCGTAAAAAGTTCTTAGGAAATATCATTGCTGAAGTATTTAAACGTTTCCACATTACTGAAACATCTAAAATGCTTGACCGCATGAAAAACCTTGGATTCAAGTATTCAACACGTGCTGGTATTACTGTTGGTGTATCTGATATCGTCGTATTACCTGACAAAGGTGAAATTTTAGCAGTAGCTCAAGAAAAAGTAGATAAAGTTCAAGCGCAATTCCGCCGTGGTTTCATCACAGAGGATGAGCGTTATGACCGTGTTATCTCAAGCTGGAGTGCTGCCAAAGATGAAATCCAAGCGAAACTAATGAAGTCTCTTGAGAAAACAAACCCAATCTTCATGATGTCTGACTCAGGTGCCCGTGGTAACGCATCTAACTTTACACAGTTAGCAGGTATGCGTGGTCTGATGGCCAACCCGGCTGGTCGTATCATCGAACTACCAATTAAATCTTCATTCCGTGAAGGTTTAACAGTATTAGAGTACTTCATCTCAACTCACGGTGCTCGTAAAGGTCTTGCCGATACAGCCCTAAAAACTGCCGATTCAGGTTACTTAACACGTCGTCTTGTTGACGTTGCACAGGATGTAATTGTGCGCGAAGATGACTGTGGTACTGACCGTGGTTTAACAATTGGTGCATTAATGGAAGGCACAGAGCTAATCGAGGCTCTAGATGAGCGTATTGTTGGTCGTCATACGAAGAAAACAATATTCCACCCTGAAACTGGTGAAGTGATTCTAAACAAAGATGGTTTAATCGATCAAGATGTGGCTCGTGCAATTATCGAAGCTGGTATTGAAGAAGTGACTATCCGTTCAGCATTTACATGTAATACAAAACATGGCGTATGTAAAAAATGTTACGGCATGAACTTAGCAACAGGTGAAAAGGTTGAGGTAGGAGAAGCAGTTGGTATTATTGCTGCTCAATCAATCGGTGAACCGGGTACACAATTAACAATGCGTACATTCCATACAGGTGGGGTTGCCGGGGACGATATTACACAAGGTCTTCCACGTATCCAAGAGATCTTTGAAGCACGTAATCCAAAAGGTCAATCTGTTATTTCAGAGATCGAAGGTACTGTTTCAGATATCACAGAAATCCGTGAAGGCTTAAAAGAAATCACTGTTCAAGGTGACGTAGAAACTCGTAAGTATCAAGCGCCTTATAATGCACGTCTAAAAGTTATCGAAGGTGATAATGTAGAGCGTGGTCAGGTTCTAACAGAGGGTTCTATCGATCCAAAACAATTGTTAAAAGTCAAAGACGTTTCAACTGTTCAAGAATATTTATTAAAAGAAGTTCAAAAAGTATACCGTATGCAAGGGGTAGAAATTGGAGATAAACATATCGAAGTAATGGTTCGCCAAATGCTTCGTAAAGTACGTGTTATTGAAGCTGGAGATACAGATTTATTACCAGGTTCATTACTAGATATCCACCAATTTGCAGAGGCAAACGCAGATGCTGTTATGAATGGCAAAAACCCTGCTACTTGTCGTCCTGTAATCCTAGGTATTACAAAAGCTTCTCTTGAAACAGAATCATTCTTATCTGCAGCATCGTTCCAAGAAACAACACGTGTGTTAACAGATGCAGCAATTAAGGGTAAACGTGACGAGCTTCTTGGATTGAAAGAGAACGTAATTATCGGTAAACTTGTTCCTGCAGGTACTGGTATGCAACGTTACCGTCAAATCCGCATCGAAAAAGATGAGCTTGACACAGAAACCGTTTCTGCTGAATAAACATTAAAAATAGTGCCGAAGAGATGGAATTACGCCATCTCTTCGGACTTTTTAAAGATATTAGTTGACAGTATAAAATGGTAATGATAATATATTGAAGGTTGATAGTTAACTGTCTATACTTCGGAGGATATGAAAATGTCTTATGATAAAGTAAGGACTAGTCAAACAATCATAGGTACAAAGCAAGCAGTAAAAGCAATGCGAGCCGGTTCAGTGAAAGAAGTCCTTGTGGCACTTGATGCAGACAATTGGGTAACCGATTTGGCCATATCTTTCGCGAGAGAAATCGGTATACCAGTTATTCTTGTTGAGTCCAAAAAGGAACTGGGCAAGGCCTGTGGAATCCACGTTGGAGCTGCGGTAGTTGCAATTACTGGAGAGTAGTTTTTGTGTATTAAACACAAAGACTTTGTTTTTACCCAAAAAATGAACCACCTGGATGTGTGGTATTAACAAGGAATAAATGAAGGGAGGAAAAATCGATGCCTACAATTAACCAATTAGTACGTAAGCCTCGTCAATCTAAAAGCACGAAATCAAAATCACCAGCGTTAAACAAAGGATATAACTCATTTAAAAAATCTTTAACTGATGTTAAATCTCCTCAAAAACGTGGTGTTTGTACTCGTGTTGGTACAATGACACCTCGTAAACCAAACTCAGCGTTACGTAAATACGCTCGTGTACGTTTAACTAACCAAATTGAGGTTACAGCTTATATCCCAGGTGAAGGCCACAACTTACAAGAGCACAGTGTTGTTCTTATCCGTGGCGGACGCGTAAAAGACTTAGCGGGTGTTCGTTACCATATCGTACGTGGAGCTCTTGATACAGCTGGTGTAAACGGTCGTTTACAATCACGTTCTAAATACGGAACAAAACGCCCTAAAGAAAAAAAATAATTTAACGTTTAATCACGTTATTTAAAACTGAGCCTCATACTAATTGTTACAAATAGCGAATCTTGCTAGCAGATTTGTTATTTGATTGACGAATATAAAAAGGCTAACTTATAAAATAATCGATATTTATTCGAAAGGAGGAAAACACATGCCTCGTAAAGGTCCTGTTTCCAAACGTGACGTGTTACCAGATCCAATTTATAGTTCAAAACTAGTAACTCGTTTAATCAATAAAATGATGGTTGATGGTAAAAGAGGTACTTCTCAAAAGATTTTATACGGTGCGTTCGAAATTGTTAAAGAACGTTCTGGTGAAAATCCAATTGAAGTATTCGAAGCTGCTCTAAATAACGTAATGCCAGTTCTTGAAGTACGCGCTCGCCGTGTTGGTGGTTCTAACTACCAAGTACCGGTTGAAGTTCGTCCAGAACGTCGTACAACTTTAGGTCTTCGTTACCTAGTTAACTATGCTCGTCTTCGTGGTGAAAAAACTATGGAAGAGCGTTTAGCTAACGAAATTCTTGATGCTTCTAACAACACTGGTGCATCAGTTAAGAAACGTGAAGATATGCACAAAATGGCAGAAGCGAACAAAGCATTCGCTCACTACCGCTGGTAATATAACCTATGTGTTAACAAATTGGTTAGCACAAGGTCTCTTATACAGTCTTTACCCCAATATGGAAGGAGAAATTTCCTATGAAACGCGAATTCTCACTTGAGAATACTCGTAATATTGGGATCATGGCTCACATTGATGCTGGTAAAACAACAACAACTGAGCGTATCCTTTATTACACTGGTAAGATTCACAAAATCGGTGAAACTCATGAAGGCGCTTCTCAAATGGACTGGATGGAGCAAGAGCAAGAACGTGGTATTACAATCACTTCTGCAGCAACAACAGCCCAATGGGCAGGTCATCGTGTAAACATCATCGATACGCCTGGACACGTAGACTTCACTGTAGAAGTAGAACGTTCATTACGCGTACTTGACGGTGCTGTTACAGTACTAGATGCTCAATCTGGTGTTGAGCCTCAAACTGAAACTGTATGGCGTCAAGCTACAACTTATGGTGTTCCACGTATTGTATTCATTAACAAAATGGATAAAACAGGAGCAGACTTCTTATATTCTGTAGGAACTCTACATGATCGTTTACAAGCAAACGCTCACCCTATTCAATTACCAATCGGAGCTGAAGATCAGTTCTCTGCAATCATTGACTTGGTTGAAATGAAAGCTACTTTCTATGGTGACGAAAAAGGTACAGCAGTAACTGAGGGAGAAATTCCTGAAGAATACCGCGCACAAGCTGAAGAATACCGTGAAAAATTAATCGATGCTGTTGCAAGTGTTGATGAAGATATCATGGAAAAATATTTAGAAGGCGAAGAAATTTCTGTTGCGGAACTTAAAGCGGCAATCCGTCGTGCTACAATCGCAGTAGAATTTTACCCAGTAATCTGTGGTACAGCGTTCAAACACAAAGGTGTACGCCCAATGTTAAATGCTGTTATCGATTACTTACCATCTCCAGTAGATGTACCAGCAATCAAAGGTACTTCTGTTGATGGTGACGAAGAGTTAGAACGTAAATCTTCTGATGAAGAGCCATTCTCAGCTCTTGCATTCAAAGTTATGACTGACCCATTCGTAGGTAAATTAACGTTCTTCCGTGTGTACTCTGGAACATTAGATTCAGGTTCATACGTACAAAACTCTTCTAAAGGTAAACGTGAGCGTGTAGGTCGTATCCTACAAATGCACGCTAACTCTCGTGAAGAGATTTCTAAAGTATTCGCTGGGGACATCGCAGCAGCAGTAGGTCTTAAAGATACTACTACTGGTGATACTCTTTGTGACGAGAAAAACCTAGTTATTCTTGAATCAATGGAATTCCCTGAGCCAGTAATTTCTCTTTCTGTAGAACCAAAATCAAAAGCTGACCAAGATAAAATGGGTCAAGCTTTACAAAAACTTCAAGAAGAGGATCCAACTTTCCGTGCTCACACTGACACAGAAACTGGACAAACAATCATCTCAGGTATGGGTGAGCTTCACCTTGATATCTTAGTTGACCGTATGCGCCGTGAATTTAAAGTAGAAGCTAACGTAGGTGCTCCAATGGTATCTTACCGTGAAACATTCCGTGGCTCTGCAAAAGTTCAAGGTAAATTCACTCGCCAATCTGGTGGTCGTGGACAATATGGTGACGTAACGATTGAGTTCTCTCCAAATGAAGAAGGTAAAGGCTTTGAATTCGAAAACGCTATCGTTGGTGGTGTAATTCCTCGTGAATACATTCCTGCAGTTGAAGCTGGTCTTCGTGACTCTCTTGACCGCGGTGTAGTAGCTGGTTACCCTCTAATCGATATTAAAGCGAAATTAGTATTCGGTTCTTACCATGACGTTGACTCGAATGAGATGGCGTTCAAAATTGCTGCATCTATGGCTCTTAAAGAAGCATCTAAACAATGTGATGCTGTTATCTTAGAACCAATGATGAAAGTAGAAGTTGTAATTCCAGAAGAATACCTTGGTGATATCATGGGTAACATTACTTCTCGTCGCGGACGCGTTGAGGGTATGGATGCTCGCGGTAACTCACAAGTTGTTCGTGCTATGGTTCCTTTAGCAGAAATGTTTGGTTATGCAACGACTCTTCGTTCTGCAACGCAAGGTCGTGGTGTATTCTCAATGACATTCGATCATTATGAAGAAGTACCAAAATCAATTGCTGCTGAAATCATCAAAAAAAATAAAGGTGAATAATTGAATTTTCATCTTGCATAAAGTATAACTAATTTGTAAGCTATGATTGCAGGATAGGGGATGGGCCCGTTCTCTATCAGCATTCATTCTATAAATTTCAAAAATAAAACATATAATTTTGAGGAGGCAATCTCTAATGGCTAAAGAAAAATTTGACCGTTCTAAAACGCATGCTAACATTGGTACAATCGGACACGTTGACCATGGTAAAACTACTTTAACTGCTGCAATCGCTACAGTTCTTTCTAAAAAAATGGGTGGTACAGCTAAATCATACGCTGACATCGATAACGCTCCTGAAGAAAAAGAGCGTGGTATCACAATCAATACTTCTCACGTAGAATACGAAACAGAAACTCGTCACTATGCACACGTTGACTGCCCAGGACACGCTGACTATGTTAAAAACATGATCACTGGTGCTGCACAAATGGACGGCGGTATCTTAGTAGTATCTGCTGCTGATGGCCCAATGCCACAAACTCGTGAACACATCCTTTTATCTCGTCAAGTAGGTGTTCCATACTTAGTAGTATTCATGAACAAATGTGATATGGTTGATGACGAAGAATTATTAGAATTAGTAGAAATGGAAATCCGTGACCTACTATCTGAATATGACTTCCCAGGTGACGATATTCCTGTAATCAAAGGTTCTGCTCTTAAAGCTCTTGAAGGCGAAGCAGAATGGGAAGAAAAAATCGTTGAATTAATGGACGCTGTAGATTCTTACATCCCAACTCCAGAACGTCAAACTGACAAACCATTCATGATGCCAGTAGAGGACGTATTCTCTATCACTGGTCGTGGTACAGTTGCAACTGGCCGTGTTGAACGTGGTCAAGTTAAAGTTGGTGACGTAATCGAAATCATCGGTATCGCTGAAGAAGCTAAATCTACTACTGTAACTGGTGTAGAAATGTTCCGTAAATTATTAGACTATGCTGAAGCTGGTGACAACATCGGTGCTTTACTTCGTGGTGTTGCTCGTGAAGAAATCCAACGTGGTCAAGTATTAGCTAAACCAGGTTCAATCACTCCACACACTAACTTCAAAGCTGAAGTTTATGTTTTATCAAAAGAAGAGGGTGGCCGTCATACTCCATTCTTCTCTAACTACCGTCCTCAGTTCTACTTCCGTACAACTGACGTAACAGGTATCTGTAACTTACCAGAAGGCGTTGAAATGGTAATGCCTGGTGATAACATCGAAATGACAGTAGAACTTATCGCTCCAATCGCTCTAGAAGAAGGTACTAAATTCTCTATCCGTGAGGGTGGCCGTACTGTAGGCGCTGGTGTAGTTGCTTCTATCCAAAAATAATTTTAGCTTTCGCTAATAGTCAAACCAATCTGTAGGGACGCTTACAGATTGGTTTTTTATGTTAAAATAAGAGTAATTAAGGTTTTAATTAGTGTATGAATACATAACAGCCAGCATGTCATCTAGGTTCAATAAATAAGCAGAAAGGGATTTGAATATGGAGATAAAAATTTTACTGATAGAAGATGATCCGTCGATATTTAGTATGATTGAAGAACGTTTTGCACAATGGTCATTACAAGTTGTTGGACCTAAAAATTTTCAAAAGGTGATGGATGATTTTATAGAAGTGAAGCCACATCTTGTGCTAATTGATATTCAGCTACCTGCCTTTGATGGCTTTCATTGGTGTCGAGAAATTCGTCATCTCTCCAATGTGCCAATCCTTTTTCTATCCTCGCGAGATCATCCAATGGATATGGTGATGGCCATGCAAATGGGAGCAGATGATTTTATACAAAAACCCTTTCATATGGAAGTATTACTTGCTAAATCACAAGCCATTTTACGAAGAACATATGACTATGTTGAAGCAAAGATGGATGTCACACGCTTTAACGAAGCCGTTATTGACTATGCAAGGAGTGAAATTATGTATGATGGGGCTATAGCTTCCTTAACAAAAAATGAACTCTTTATATTGCGGATTTTAGTGGAACAGGCTAATCATATCGTCTCAAGAGATGAACTAATGAGAAAACTGTGGGATGATGAACGCTTTGTAAACGATAATACGTTATCGGTGAATGTCAACCGTTTACGTGCAAAGTTAGAGGATATTGGCCTACATGAAGTGATTCTAACCAAAAAGGGACTTGGCTATATAGCAGTAACCCAAGGGACGTGAACTATGTTACTATTATTTATAAAAGAGCGCTTTGCATGGATCGGTTTTTTTGCATTTATAATGGTAGTATTAAACGTGCTATTTTCTTTAGATGTTGGTTTAAATAGTGTGTCCATTTGGTATGTAAATGTTAGTTTGCTTGTTAGTTTCGCACTTTTTTTCGTATGGCGCTTTATCGACGAAGTTGGGAAATTAAATGATTTCCTGGGAAATATGGATAGTCATCTTGATGAAGCCCATAAAAGGAGCTTATCCTTATCACCTTTTCAAGAAGTGGGCTTTCGAAAAATGGAGGATGTCTTTCATGAAAAGAATATGGAATTGAATCAGGCCAAAGTGCAGCTCCAAGAGCATTCAGATGAGTTGCTGGCATGGGTTCATGAAGTAAAAGGGCCTTTAACAACTATTAATCTAATGTTAGACCATGTGGAGGATTTATCCACACGTCGAAAATTAGAAAATGAATGGTTAAGACTACATCTGTTAGTTGATCAACAGCTGCACCAAACTAGACTTACTTCTATAGAAAAGGACAATTATTTAACCGAAATTGAGTTGAAACCAATTGTTTATAAAGAGATTCGAGCTATGCAAGCCTGGTGTATAGAAAAGGGAATTGGTTTTGAAGTAGATGAACTGAATGACAAGGTGATGACAGATGGTAAATGGCTAGCATTTATTGTACGGCAAATTCTCTCGAACGCCATAAAATATAGTGCAGCCAATTCAGAGGTAACGATTTTTACTGAACTTGACCCAACAGGTGCGACTTTATTACATATTAAAGATATGGGTATTGGTATACCTTCGGAGGATTTACCTAGAATTTTTCAAAAGTCATATACAGGTAACGTAGGGAGAGAATCTACTCAGTCTACGGGTATGGGTCTTTACTTAGCATATAATGTGGCGCAAAAAATAGGTATCCGTATAAATGTTCAGTCGAATGTAGGTGAGGGTTCATTATTTACGCTACGGTTCCCATTACAAAATGAATATGTCAAACTAACAGGTAGATGACGAAAATGTCACCTACCTTTTTATATTGTCATGTAAAACGCACGAATGAATAGGTGCAACGGGGTACACTTGGAATATAGAGAGGGGCGTTTATAAGTGACAGTGTTAATCGGTCGTAAAATAAAAAAAGTTTATGGAAAGAAATCAACGGCTCAGGAAGTGTTAAAGGGTATTGATTTGGAAGTGAGTAAAGGTGAATTTGTAGGTATTATGGGACCTTCTGGCTCAGGAAAAACAACACTTTTAAATGTCTTATGTTCAATCGACTTTGCAACAGAAGGAGTTATTGAAATAAACGGTCATAATTTACGGGGAATGAAGGAAAAGGCTTTGGCCAACTTCCGTAGAGAGCAATTAGGTTTCATATTTCAAGATTATAATTTATTAGATACATTAACCGTAAAGGAAAATATTCTTCTCCCCTTAGCAATCAGTAAATTGCCTAAAGCAGTTGCTGAAAGCCGTGTAAAAGAGCTAACATCCTTACTAGGCATAACAGAAATTTTAAATAAATATCCCAATGAAATATCTGGAGGGCAAAAACAGCGTACTTCCGCTGCGCGTGCACTTATTACAAATCCATCATTGGTATTTGCAGATGAGCCTACTGGTGCATTAGATTCCAAATCAGCGACAGCATTGCTTCAAAATCTACAAAATATAAATGAGACAAAAGAAGCGACAATCATGATGGTTACGCATGATGCAGTAGCTGCAAGTTTCTGTACACGTGTTTTATTTTTAAAGGATGGTCTTATTTATAGTGAGCTTTATAAAGGGGATAAAACAAGACAGGCTTTTTTCCAGGAAATCATGCATACGCAAAGTGTGCTAGGCGGTGATGGTTATGAGTCTTAGTAAACTAGTGTTAAGAAGCATGAAGAAAAATATGAAGCACTACTATTTATATTTCTTTGCGCTTATTTTTAGCGTTACTTTATATTTTTCCTTTGTCACATTACAAAATAATTCTGCTGTATGGGATGTTGTTCAAATGAGTGGAACGGCGACGGCTGGATTTAAAGCAGCAACTTATATTTTATATTTTATCGTCTTGTTCTTCGTCTTGTACGCCAATCATTTATTTATGAAGCGTCGTAGTAAGGAGATAGGCTTGTACCAATTGATAGGCATGACCAAGGGGTTGATTGTACGCCTGTTAGCAATCGAAAACATTCTACTATTTGTCGGGGCTGTAATTTTAGGAATGCTGGCCGGTTTCTTTAGTTCACGTGTGTTTGCAATGATTTTATTGCGTGTACTTGAGAAAGAAGCTCTTGTAACCATGACATTCAGTACGCAGGCATTACAGCAATCCATGATTGTATTTACTATACTTTTGTTCATTGTCCTTATACAAATGGCCTGGATGATCCATCGCGTTTCTTTACTATCACTATTTACCGCAGCTAAACAAGCAGATGAACGTGTAAGACGTTTTAGTGCATTACAAATGGCCATAGGCTTTATGGGGCTAGTTTTAATTGTTTATGGCTACTATGCTTCAACAAAGTTATTTGATATTGAATCAGCCGGTAACCTATTTATTAATATGATCATTATTCTAGCTACTACAATTGGTGGAACATTTCTGGTCTTTCGATTCTCTGTAGCGTTTATTATGAATACAATTCGCTTAAAGAAAAAAGGGCATCTTTCCATCCAGGATGTATTGGCATTAACGCCTATTATGCATCGTATGAAGAGCAACGCTAAGTCATTAACGCTTATAACCGTATTAACAGGTGTATCTCTAGGCGTGACGACATTATCCTATATCTCCTACTATTCCTCAGAAGCATCGGCATATAGCCAAGTACCAGGTGATTTTATCTTGCTAGAAGAGCAGGGGATGTCTTTCTTACATGCGTTAGAGGAAAATAACATAGTCTACGATAAGGTAGATTATCGTTTGCAAGGAGTAACAGCCTCCGTAGGACAATTAATGTCTAAAAAGCAGCAGGATAATCCTTTATATGAAATGGAAGGAACAATTTATACGATTCCACTTTCTGATTACAAGAAGAGTGTTCCAGAAGCTTCGCTATCAGGGAATGAAGTGATTTTAACAAACTATGGCGGGTATATGGCTGAGATGTTCCCATTAGAGAAAGATCGTGATGTAGTAGTTTCTGCAGGGGAGCTTGAAGAAACTTTTCATGTTGTAGATGTACACGATAAAAGTATTATAAGTGGTATTGTTACAGCTGGAGGTGGCGGGCCCATCTTTGTGATAACAGATGACATGTTTAAAAGTCTAACTACGCAATCAGAGCATTACCCTTGGCATCAACAATCATCTATTACGATTCATTCAAAAGAAGACTTAGTAATGGCAGAGAAATTATATGTACAGACAAATGCCGGGGTGATTATAACTAAAGATCATGAAGATAAAACACAGCAGTATACTCAATCTTCTTATGAAGAGAAACGTAAAGATAATATTGAATCATTAGGTCTCACTATTTTTACAACTGCCTTTTTAGGATTAGCCTTCTTAATGACCACTGGTAGCATTCTGTACTTCAAACAAATGTCTGAGGCAGAGGAAGAGCGTGGTTCCTATACAATCCTCAGAAAAATTGGCTTTGCAGAAAAAGATATTATGAGAGGCATATATATGAAACAGGCCTTTAATTTTGGAGTCCCTTTAATTATTGGCTTATTGCATAGTTATTTTGCTGTTAAATCAGGATGGTTTTTATTTGGTACAGAGTTAACGGCACCCTTGTGGATTGCAATGTGCTGCTATATAGCGTTGTATACGATTTTTGCCATTCTGTCGGTAGGCTATTATAAAAAAGTTGTTCGAGAATCATTGTAACAATTAAATAAGTAAAACTTAGAAACAGTGTGATGCTAAATAATAGATCATACTGTTTTTTTACTGCATCGAACGATGAAAAACCTTGACTTTCAATTATCAGAATAATAATCTTTAACATGTTAGTAATTTAGTGTATGAAAGTGAGTGTAACAATGAATGCAGTAATAGTGGCGGTAGCTGTCATGTTAATATTAAGCCTACTTCGTATCAATGTCGTTCTTTCTTTAGTGTTAGGAGCGTTTGTAGGCGGCCTTACTAGCGGAATGAGCATTGAGGCAACAGTAGAATCATTTACAGAAGGGTTAGGCGCAGGTGCAACGATTGCATTAAGCTATGGCTTACTTGGCGCATTTGCCATCGCCATTGCCAAAACGGGGATACCTGAATTGATGATTACAGGAATGCTAAAGATTTTAAATAGTGAAAGCAATCGCAAAGGTTTAGTGAAGGTCTTAATTTTTTTCCTTATTTTCTTGATGTCCATTTTATCTCAAAATGTCATACCTATTCATATCGCCTTTATCCCACTACTGATTCCTCCTGTTTTAAAAATTTTAAATATGCTAGAGGTTGACCGACGTCTAGTGGCAACTTTAATTGCAGTGGGCTTAATCGGTACGTATAGCTTTGTACCGGCTGGCTTTGGAGCAATCTTTCAAGATATCGTTGCTACACAGGTGTCTGAGGCTGGGATGGTAGTATCCTCACGTGATGTTCCTGTGGCAATGGCGATTCCAGTGCTAGGTATGTTGGTTGGATTATTTACAGCCTTTATTGTATTTCGTAAGCCAAGGCATTATAAAAATAATGAAATAGAGGCTGACTCTCTTCATGTTAATGTCAGCAAATTTGTGATGTTTTCCACAGCTTTTGCATTGGTCGTATCATTATGTGCTCAAGTATTAACAGATTCTATGATTGTTGGTTCCTTTGCAGGTATTATGGTTATGTATTTTACAGGGGCGCTGAAATGGAAAGAGGCAGATGACATTCTATCTGAAGGAATGAAGATGATGGCCTTTATAGGATTTGTTATGATTGCCGCAAATGGCTTTGCTGCGGTCATTAATGCTACTGGACATGTGGATAGCTTAATTACAAGCTCTATAACTATTTTAAAAGGAAATAGAAGTTTAGCGGTATTTATTATGTTAGTCATAGGATTAGTTGTGACAATGGGGATTGGTTCTTCCTTTGCAACAGTGCCAATTATCGCGACGCTATTTGTTCCGCTTGCACAAGGGTTAGGAATGAGCCCATTAGCGATCCTCTGTTTGATAGGTACAGCAGGAGCTTTAGGCGATGCAGGCTCTCCAGCATCAGATTCTACATTAGGACCAACAGCAGGATTAAATGTAGATGGACAACATCATCATATTTGGGACACCTGTGTTCCGACTTTTATATTCATTAACATTCCACTCATACTATTTGGCTGGATTGCATGTGTGTTCTTTCTATAGAAGTAAGAAGGGGTACTACTAATTAAAAAGACTTCATAGTTATTTGAAATGTTCGACATTGTTGCTTGATAACCTTAGGTGTTGCAATATGTAGTGAAATTTTATATACTAATAAACGGCTTAACAAAGCGAAGTAATAGTAGTACTAAGAATATCTGCAACATTTAAAAGAATTTAGCGAAAAGACTTGCTTATTCTTTTTTTATTGTATATAATGTTGAATGTTGGTCTTTGACTGCGATGAAGCGAGAGGTTGCCGACACACCCGGCCGCTTTGCCATGGCGGTGTGTGGGAAAATTTTCGTGGAGAATGTCTAGAAAATAGGCGAGAAGGAGGGAAAATAATGGCAAAACAAAAGATTCGTATTCGTTTAAAAGCGTATGATCACCGTATTTTAGATCAATCTGCTGAGAAAATTGTGGAAACTGCAAAACGTTCAGGTGCAAGTGTATCAGGTCCGATTCCACTTCCAACTGAGAAGTCTGTGTACACAATTCTTCGTGCGGTTCACAAGTACAAAGATTCTCGTGAACAGTTCGAAATGCGTACGCATAAACGTCTGATCGATATCGTTAACCCAACACCACAAACTGTTGATGCGTTAATGAAACTTGATTTACCATCTGGCGTTGATATCGAAATCAAACTTTAATGGTAAAAACAATATAACTTTTTAAAACTTACAGGAGGTGTGACAAATGGCTAAAGGAATCTTAGGTAGAAAAATTGGTATGACACAAGTTTTCGCTGAAAACGGCGATTTAATCCCGGTAACAGTTATCGAAGCTACTCCAAACGTAGTACTTCAAAAGAAAACTGTTGAAACAGACGGCTACGAAGCAATTCAAGTTGGTTTCGAAGATAAGCGCGTTAAGCTTTCTAACAAACCACAGCAAGGTCACGTAGCAAAAGCGAACACTGCTCCTAAGCGCTTCATTCGTGAATTCCGCAACGTGAACGTGGAAGAGTACGAAGTTGGTCAAGAAGTCAAAGTAGAAATTTTCGCAGAAGGCGATGTAATCGATGTAACAGGTGTTACTAAGGGTAAAGGTTTCCAAGGTGTAATTAAACGCCACGGACAATCTCGTGGTCCTATGGCCCACGGTTCTCGTTACCACCGTCGTCCTGGTTCAATGGGTCCAGTTGCTCCGAACCGCGTATTTAAACAAAAGAAATTACCTGGTCAAATGGGTGGCACTGTAGTTACAATCCAAAACTTAGAAGTCGTGAAAGTTGATACAGATCGTAACTTACTACTTGTTAAAGGTAATGTTCCTGGTTCTAAAAAAGCTCTAGTTACAGTAAAAACTGCAATTAAAGCTAAGTAATCACTTAAGGAAAGGAGGAAACAGGAATGACAAAAGTATCTGTACTTAGTCAAACAGGTGCTTCAGTTGGTGAAATCGAATTAAACGATGCGATCTTCGGAATCGAGCCAAATGAAGCAGTATTATTCGACGCAGTAGTAGCTCAACGCGCTTCTCTACGTCAAGGTAATCACAAGGTTAAAAACCGTTCTGAAGTTGCTGGTGGTGGTCGTAAGCCATGGCGTCAAAAAGGAACTGGTCGTGCTCGACAAGGTTCTATCCGTTCTCCACAATGGCGCGGCGGTGGTGTCGTATTCGGTCCTACTCCACGTAGCTATTCTTATAAATTACCTAAAAAAGTTCGTCGCTTAGCTCTTAAATCTGCTTTATCAGCTAAAGTAGTAGAACAAAACTTCTTAGTTCTTGATGCTCTAACTCTAGCAGCACCAAAAACAAAAGAATTCACAAAAATCCTTAAAGATCTTTCTTTAGAGAAAAAATCTTTATTCGTAACTGCTGACCTAGATGAAAACGTAGCATTATCTGCTCGTAACATCCCTGGTGTAACAGTTTTAACTGCAAATGGAATCAACGTTCTTGATCTTTTAGGTCACGAAAAAGTTGTATTCACTAAATCTGCAGTAGAAAAAGTTGAGGAGGTGCTTGGATAATGGAAGCACGTGATATTTTAAAACGTCCAGTCATTACTGAGCGTTCTTCAGAACTTATGGCAGAGAAAAAGTATACTTTCGAAGTAGACACTCGCGCTAACAAAACTCAAGTAAAAGACGCTGTAGAAGAAATCTTTGGTGTAAATGTTGAGAAAGTAAACGTTCTTAACTACAAAGGTAAATTCAAACGCGTTGGCCGTTACGGTGGTTACACTAACAAACGTCGTAAAGCGATTGTTAAATTAACTGCTGATAGCAAAGAAATCGAATTATTCGAAATGTAATCCCTAGTGGATTTATGATTTGAACACTCAAGAAGGAGGGAAAACACAATGGCGATTAAAAAGTATAAACCTACCTCTAATGGTCGTCGTAACATGACGTCATTAGACTTTGCGGAAATTACAACTAACAAGCCTGAGAAATCATTGCTTGAACCAACTAAACGCAAAGCTGGTCGTAACAACCAAGGTAAAATCACTGTTCGTCATCATGGTGGTGGTCATAAGAAGCAATACCGTGTTATCGATTTCAAACGTGTTAAAGATAGCATTCCGGCAAAAGTTGCTACTATTGAATATGATCCAAACCGTTCTGCGAATATCGCATTAATCAATTACGCTGATGGAGCAAAAGCTTACATCTTAGCACCTAAAGGTCTAGAGGTTGGTCAAACAATCGTTTCTGGTCCAGATGCTGATATTAAAGTAGGTAACGCTTTACCATTAGCAAACATTCCAATGGGTACTACAATCCATAACATCGAGTTAAAACCTGGTAAAGGTGGACAATTAGTACGTTCTGCTGGTACTTCTGCTCAAGTACTTGGTCGTGAAGGAAAGTACGTAATCGTTCGTCTTCAATCTGGTGAAGTACGTTTAGTGTTAGCTACTTGCCGTGCTACAATCGGTCAAGTTGGTAATGAACAACACGAACTTGTACACATCGGTAAAGCAGGTCGTAGCCGTTGGTTAGGTAAACGCCCAGAAGTTCGTGGTTCTGTAATGAACCCTAACGATCACCCACACGGTGGTGGTGAAGGACGTTCTCCAATCGGACGTAAATCACCAATGACTCCTTGGGGTAAACCAGCACTTGGTTACAAAACTCGCAAGAAGAAAAACAAATCGGATAAATTTATCATCCGTGGTCGTAAAAAATAAAGTGGTTAAACTACGGTTCTATGTGAGAGCCGTGGTGGAATCACGGAGGGAGGTTCCTACATGGGTCGCAGCTTGAAAAAAGGACCTTTTGTCGATGACCACTTAATGAAAAAAGTGGAAGTACAAGAGGCTTCTGAGAAAAAACAAGTTATCAAAACTTGGTCACGCCGTTCTACAATCTTCCCGAACTTTATCGGTTTAACGATTGCTGTATATGATGGACGTAAACATGTTCCTGTATACGTAACAGAAGATATGGTAGGCCATAAACTTGGTGAGTTCGCACCGACACGTACTTACAAAGGTCACGGTGCAGACGACAAGAAAACAAGACGCTAATTTTGAGAGGAGGTAAATCCTAATGACACAAGCTAAAGCTATCGCTCGTACAGTACGCATTGCTCCTCGCAAAGTACGTCTAGTTGTAGACTTAATCCGAGGCAAGCAAGTTGGTGAGGCAGTTGCAATTTTACGTCATACTCCAAAAGCGGCGTCTCCAGTCGTTGAGAAAGTATTAAAATCTGCAGTTGCTAATGCTGAGCACAACTACGATCTTGACATCAACTCTTTAGTAGTTTCTGAAGTGTTCGTTGATGAAGGTCCAACTTTAAAACGTTTCCGTCCACGTGCGCAAGGACGTGCAAGCGCAATTAACAAACGCACAAGCCACATCACTCTAGTGGTATCTGAGAAGAAGGAGGGTTAATCCGTGGGTCAAAAAGTACATCCAATAGGACTACGCGTTGGTATTATTCGTGACTGGGAGTCAAAATGGTACGCTGAAAAAGACTATGCAACTCTACTTCACGAAGACATCAAAGTGCGTAAATATATTGAAACGGCTCTTAAAGACGCTTCAGTTTCTAAAGTTGAAATTGAACGTGCTGCAAACCGTGTAAACATTACAATTCACACTGCGAAACCAGGTATGGTAATCGGTAAAGGTGGTACTGAAGTTGAAAATCTTCGTAAATACCTTAGCGAGTTAACTGGTAAACGTGTACACATCAACATCATTGAAATTAAACGTGCAGATCTTGACGCTCGTCTAGTAGCTGAAAACATCGCTCGTCAATTAGAAAACCGTGTATCATTCCGTCGTGCGCAAAAGCAAGCGATCCAACGCACAATCCGTGCTGGTGCAAAAGGAATTAAAACACAAGTATCTGGTCGTTTAGGTGGCGCTGATATCGCGCGTGCTGAACACTATAGTGAAGGAACTGTTCCACTTCATACTCTACGTGCTGACATTGATTATGCACACGCAGAAGCTGACACTACTTACGGTAAATTAGGCGTTAAAGTATGGATCTACCGTGGTGAAGTTCTTCCTACGAAGAAATCTGTGGAAGGAGGCAAATAATATGTTATTGCCTAAACGCGTAAAATACCGTCGTGAACACCGCGGAAACATGCGTGGCGAAGCGAAAGGCGGCAAGGAAGTATCTTTCGGCGAATGGGGCTTACAAGCTCAAACAGCTAGCTGGATTACTAACCGTCAAATCGAATCTGCACGTATCGCGATGACTCGTTACATGAAACGTGGCGGTAAAGTTTGGATTAAAATCTTCCCACATAAACCTTACACTAAAAAACCTCTAGAAGTCCGCATGGGTTCTGGTAAAGGTTCTCCTGAAGGTTGGGTAGCAGTAGTAAAACCAGGAAAAATTATGTTCGAAATCGCTGGTGTGTCTGAAGAGATCGCACGTGAAGCACTTCGTTTAGCATCACATAAGCTTCCTGTTAAATGTAAGATCGTAAAACGTCAAGAAACTGGTGGTGAATCTAATGAAAGCTAATGAAATCCGTGACCTTGCCACTTCTGAAATTGAATTAAAAGTGAAATCACTGAAAGAAGAGCTTTTCAACCTTCGCTTCCAATTGGCGACTGGTCAATTAGAAAACACAGCTCGTATTCGTGAAGTGCGTAAAGCAATCGCGCGTATGAAAACTGTTATTCGTGAAAGAGAAATCAGTGCAAATAACTGATAAAGGAGGTTTTCAAGTATGACTGAGCGTAACCAACGCAAAGTTTACACGGGCCGCGTTGTTTCAGATAAAATGGACAAAACTGTTACTGTTTTAGTTGAAACTCACAAAAAGCACAAGCTTTACGGTAAACGTGTAAAATACTCTAAAAAGTTTAAAGCTCATGATGAGCAAAACCAAGCGAAAATCGGTGATATCGTACGTATCATGGAGACTCGCCCGCTATCAGCTACTAAACGTTTCCGTCTAGTTGAAGTTGTAGAAAAAGCGGTTATTATTTAATAACTATTTCGGAACAACCATTTCCGAAGGGAGGTAACCTAAGTGATCCAACAAGAAAGTCGTATGAAAGTTGCTGACAACTCAGGTGCACGTGAAGTTCTTACAATTAAAGTGCTTGGTGGCTCTGGCCGTAAAACTGCTAACATCGGTGATATCGTTGTTTGTACAGTTAAGAAAGCAACACCAGGTGGCGTTGTCAAGAAGGGTGACGTTGTTAAAGCTGTTATCGTTCGTACTAAATCAGGCGTTCGTCGTAAAGACGGTACGTACATCAAATTTGATGAAAATGCTTGTGTAATTATTCGTGATGATAAATCACCACGCGGAACTCGTATTTTCGGACCTGTTGCACGTGAATTACGTGACAGCAACTTCATGAAAATCGTTTCTCTAGCTCCAGAAGTTCTTTAATTTCATGATAGTGCCAATCAAGGAGGTGCGACAGCATGCATGTAAAAAAAGGTGACAAGGTTAAGGTTATCACTGGTAAGGACAAAGGCAAAGAAGGAGTAATCCTAGCTGCTTTCCCTAAACAAGATCGCGTTCTTGTTGAAGGTGTTAATATCGTGAAAAAACACGTTAAACCTAACCAATTGAATCCACAAGGTGGGATTGTAAGCCAAGAGGCTGCAATTCACGTTTCGAACGTAATGCTAATCGATCCTAAATCTGGCGAGCCGACTCGTGTAGGTTATAAAATCGAAAACGGTAAAAAAGTTCGTGTTGCAAAAAAATCAGGTGCAGTAATCGACTAATTAGTAAATAAAAGAAGGGAGGTACACACATGAGCCGCCTAAAAGAAAAGTATTTAAACGAAGTTTCTCCTGCTCTTATGAGCAAATTTGGATATAAATCAGTTATGCAATTGCCGAAAGTTGACAAAATCGTTATCAACATGGGTGTTGGTGATGCTGTTCAAAACTCTAAAGCATTAGATGCAGCTGTAGAAGAATTAACAATTATCACTGGTCAAAAACCAGTAGTAACTAAAGCGAAAAAATCGATCGCTGGTTTCCGTTTACGTGAAGGTATGCCTATCGGTGCTAAAGTTACATTACGCGGTGAGCGTATGTATGAATTCTTGGACAAATTAATCTCAATCTCACTTCCTCGTGTACGTGACTTCCGTGGTGTTTCTAAAAAAGCATTCGATGGTCGCGGTAACTACACTCTAGGTGTTAAAGAGCAATTAATTTTCCCAGAAATCGATTACGATAAAGTTTCAAAAGTACGCGGTATGGACATCGTGATCGTAACGACAGCGAACTCTGACGAAGAAGCTCGCGAGTTATTGACACAATTCGGTATGCCGTTCCAAAAGTAATCAAACAAGGAGGGCGAAAACGTGGCTAAAAAATCTATGATCGTTAAACAACAACGTAAGCAAAAGTTTAAAGTGCAAGAATATACACGTTGTGAACGCTGTGGCCGTCCACACTCTGTATATCGCAAATTTAAACTTTGCCGTATTTGTTTCCGAGAACTTGCATATAAGGGACAAATTCCTGGCGTGAAAAAAGCCAGCTGGTAATCCCCTAATTTGGGAAGGAGGTAAATGTAATGACAATGACTGATCCGATTGCAGATATGCTTACTCGCATTCGTAATGCGAACATGGTTCGTCACGAGAAGTTAGAAGTACCAGCTTCCAACGTGAAAAAAGAAATCGCTGAAATTTTAAAGCGTGAAGGTTTCGTACGTGACGTAGAATACGTGGAAGACAACAAGCAAGGTATTATCCGTATCTTCTTAAAATACGGTAAAGATAACGAGCGTGTTATCACTGGCTTAAAACGTATTTCTAAACCTGGTCTACGTGTATACGCAAAAACAAATGAAGTTCCTAAAGTACTGAACGGTCTTGGTATCGCTTTAGTGTCAACTTCACAAGGTTTATTAACAGATAAAGAAGCTCGCGCTAAACAAGTTGGCGGCGAAGTTCTAGCATACGTTTGGTAATTAGCAATAAATGAATGGAGGTGCAACTAAATGTCTCGTGTAGGTAAAAAAATTATCGAGGTACCAGCTAACGTAACTGTTACTGTTGCAGCTGACAACACTGTTACTGTTAAAGGTCCTAAAGGCGAACTTGTTCGTTCTTTCCACCAAGATATGAAAATTGAGCAAGAAGGTAACGTAGTCTCTGTATCACGTCCTTCTGAATCAAAAGAACACCGCACAAACCACGGTACTACTCGTGCGCTTCTAGCGAACATGGTTACTGGAGTTTCTGCAGGTTTCGAAAAAGCTTTAGAACTTATCGGTGTTGGTTACCGTGCGCAATTACAAGGCAAAAAACTTGTACTTAACGTAGGTTACTCTCACCCAGTAGAGTTCACACCTGAAGATGGTCTTGAAATTGAAGTTCCTTCTAACACAAAAATCATCATTAAAGGTATTAGCAAAGAGCGCGTTGGTGCTCTAGCATCTAACATCCGTGACGTTCGTCCACCAGAGCCATATAAAGGTAAAGGTATCCGTTACGAAGGCGAATACGTTCGTCGTAAAGAAGGTAAAACAGGTAAATAATGCTGCTTAAGCATTAGAAAGGAGTGACCCTTGTGATTACGAAACAGGATAAAAATCAAGTTCGTAAAAAACGTCATGCGCGAGTACGTTCTAAAATTTCGGGTACTGCTGAGCGTCCACGCTTAAACGTATTCCGTTCTAACAAGAACATCTACGCTCAACTTATCGATGACGTAGCAGGCGTAACAATTGTTAGCGCATCTTCTCAAGAAAATGGTTTTGAAGGTTCTGGTAGCAATGTTGAAACTGCATCAAAAATCGGTGAAACAATCGCGAAACGCGCTGCGGAAAAAAATATTACTGCTGTAGTTTTTGACCGTGGTGGTTACTTATATCATGGACGCGTGAAAGCTTTAGCTGAAGCTGCACGTGAGAATGGTTTAGAATTTTAATAAGAAGGAGGGACACATTTCATGAGTCGAATTGACGCAAACAAACTTGGAGAACTTGAAGAACGCGTAGTTACTATTAACCGTGTTGCTAAAGTTGTTAAAGGTGGACGTCGCTTCCGCTTCACAGCACTTGTTGTTGTTGGCGATAGAAACGGTCATGTAGGTTTCGGTACTGGTAAAGCTCAAGAGGTTCCAGATGCTATCCGTAAAGCTGTTGAAGATGCGAAGAAAAACTTAGTAGAAGTGCCACGTGTTGGTGGAACAACTCCACACTTAGTGCTTGGTCGCTTCGGTGCAGGAGAAATCCTAATTAAACCTGCTGCTCCTGGTACAGGGGTTATCGCTGGTGGTCCAGTACGTGCAGTACTTGAACTTGCTGGTATTACTGATATTCTTTCAAAATCACTTGGATCTAACACACCAATCAACATGGTGCGTGCAACTGTTCAAGGTTTAACTGAATTAAAACGCGTAGAGGACGTAGCAAAATTACGTGGTAAATCAGTGGAAGAAATATTAGGATAAGGGGGGAAAGATAATATGGCTAACAAATTAGAAATCACCCTTACTAAATCTGTGATTGGTACTAAACCTGCTCAACGCAAAACTGTTGAAGCTTTAGGTTTACGTAAATTACACCAAACTGTAGAGAAAGCTGATAACGCAGCTACTCGCGGTATGCTTGATAAAGTAGCTCACTTAGTTACTGTAAAAGAAATTTAATTTCTAATTAATGAACAAGGAGGTGCCACCCACTATGAAACTGCATGAGTTAAAACCAGCAGAAGGTTCTCGTAAGCAACGCAACCGCGTTGGTCGTGGTATCGGTTCTGGTAACGGTAAAACAGCAGGTAAAGGTCATAAAGGTCAAAACGCTCGTTCTGGTGGCGGTGTACGCCCAGGCTTTGAAGGCGGTCAAAACCCATTATTCCGTCGTTTACCAAAACGTGGCTTTACGAACATTAACCGTAAAGAATACGCGATCGTTAACCTTGATGCTTTAAACCGTTTCGAAGACGGTGCAGAGGTAACAACTGCATTATTACTTGAAACTGGTCTTGTGAGTAATGAAAAAGCTGGAATTAAAGTTCTTGGCAACGGAACTCTTAACAAAAAGCTTACTGTAAAAGCTCATAAATTCTCAGCTTCAGCTAAAGAAGCAATCGAGAATGCCGGCGGAACTACTGAGGTGATTTAATGTTTCAGACAATCTCTAACTTTATGCGTGTTCGAGATATAAGAAATAAAATCATTTTCACACTTTTAATGTTAATCGTTTTCCGTATTGGAACATTCATTCCAGTGCCTAACGTTGACGCAAATGTATTAAAGGCAACTGATGAGTTTAACCTCGTTGGTTTCCTGAATACTTTTGGCGGTGGTGCTTTAAAGAACTTCTCTATCTTCGCGATGGGAATTATGCCTTACATCACAGCCTCAATTATTGTTCAATTATTGCAAATGGACGTAGTACCGAAGTTTGCTGAATGGGCAAAGCAAGGTGAAGTCGGAAGACGTAAACTTGCACAATTTACTCGCTACTTTACTATTATTCTTGCTTTCATTCAATCATTCGCAATGTCATTCGGTTTTAATAGAATGTATGGCGGATCTTTGATTAAAGAAGAAGGGATTCTAACATATGTTACAATCGCCATTGTATTGACAGCGGGGACAGCTTTCCTTGTATGGCTTGCAGAGCAAATTACTGCACATGGTGTTGGTAATGGTATATCTGTTGTAATCTTCGCAGGTATCGTCGCAGCATTGCCTACAGGAATGAATCAAATCTTTGCACAGCAAATCGAGGGTGCTGGTGATAAATTATTTATCAATATTGTAGTCCTTGCATTGCTTGTATTGGTTTTACTCGCAGTTGTAGTTGGAGTTATATACGTGCAACAAGCACTTCGTAAAATTCCAATTCAATATGCAAAACGAGTTACTGGACGTAATCAACAAACTGGTGGTCAACAAACACATTTACCTTTAAAAGTAAATGCTGCAGGGGTTATTCCGGTAATCTTTTCAGTAGCGTTTATTGTTACACCACGTACGTTAGCTACGTTCTTTGGTCAAAATGACGTAACAACTTTCATTGAAAACACGTTTGATTATACAAAACCTGTTGGAATGATTATTTACGTTGCATTGATCGTCGCGTTCACATATTTCTATGCATTCGTACAAGTGAATCCTGAAAATGTGGCAGACAACTTGAAAAAACAAGGTGCTTATATTCCGGGTATTCGTCCTGGTGAAAACACTCAAGCGTATTTAACAAGCGTGTTATATCGTCTAACATTTGTTGGTGCGATATTCTTAACTGTTATTGCTGTAATGCCGATTTTATTCATTAACTTTATGAATTTACCTGCCTCAGTGCAAATCGGTGGTACTAGTATTATTATCGTAGTCGGCGTAGCGCTCGAAACGATGAAACAGCTAGAATCTCAACTTGTTAAACGTCACTACAAAGGCTTTATGAAATAATGTTGGTTTTTAGGGAACGTTCCATCGTTTCCTTAAATCAGCAAACCTTTGGTGGGAGGAATATTTCCTAATGAATATCGTTTTAATGGGTCTGCCAGGTGCTGGTAAAGGTACTCAGGCAGATAAAATTGTTGAGAAGTACGCGATTCCTCATATTTCTACAGGCGATATGTTCCGTGCTGCTATTAAAGAAGGTACAGAACTTGGCTTACAAGCTAAGTCGTTTATGGATCAAGGTGCTCTAGTACCGGATGAAGTAACGATTGGTATTGTTCGTGAGCGACTGGCTAAACCTGATTGTGAAAAGGGCTTCCTATTAGATGGTTTCCCACGTACTGTTCCTCAAGCTGAAGCTTTAGATAGCATTCTTGCTGATCTTGGTAAGGCAATTGAACATACATTAAACATTCAAGTTGAAAAGGATGAGTTAATTGCTCGTCTTTCAGGTCGACGCATTTGTAAAACTTGTGGCGCATCCTATCATTTAGTTTTCAATCCTCCAGCTGAGGAAGGAAAATGTGATAAAGATGGTGGCGAGCTTTACACACGTGCCGATGATAATCCTGAAACGGTTGCGAACCGTCTGGAAGTTAATATGAAACAAGCACAACCTTTACTTGATTTCTATCAATCAAAAGGTGTGTTAACTAATATAGATGGACAGCAAGATATAAACAAAGTGTTTGCTGATCTTGATGCTCTTTTACAGGGCAGCCGCAGCTGATACCCGGCTCCGGGCGCAGAATACTGCTTCCGCGGGAGGCATGCGGGAGCAACAACGAAACATAATTTTTTGAGAGTTGCAAAAGCATATTGTGCCCGGTATATATTTCTTCTAAAAAGTGCAACATAGCTTTTGGAGGAGTATAATGGGTTTCGTGGAAGCATCTGTGTAACGGGTATGAATATCTCATCAAAGACATTCCGGTATTCGTGTAAACATGGGAGTTACAGTGCCCTCATAGGTTCTGGATATTCCGTGGATTGTGTGAAGCGAAACCAGACGAGCGTCTTTCAAACATCTCTCATACAATCCAAACATATGTTGAAACGAGGTTGCTTCTATAGTTGCAGCAGATATCCGTTTGATGTAACGATGAGAACTTTAATTTGCATATAGAGAGGAGACAGAGTAGATGGCGAAAGATGATGTAATTGAAGTCGAAGGGACAGTTGTTGAGACTTTGCCAAACGCGATGTTTAAGGTAGAATTAGAAAATGGACATGTGATTCTAGCACACGTATCTGGTAAGATTCGTATGCACTTTATCCGTATTCTACCTGGAGATAAGGTTACTATCGAGTTATCTCCTTATGATTTAACTCGCGGTCGTATCACATACCGTTTTAAATAATCTTTTGCGCTCCGGACTACTAAGGAGGTTAGGTTAGATGAAAGTGAGACCATCTGTGAAACCGATCTGCGAAAAATGTAAAGTCATTCGCCGACGCGGTAAAGTAATGGTAATCTGTGAAAATCCTAAACATAAACAAAAACAAGGTTAATTCTAAAGGAGGTGCACAACGTACATGGCACGTATTTCTGGTGTTGATATTCCTCGCGACAAACGCGTGGTAATTTCATTAACGTACATTTTCGGTATTGGTAAAACTACAGCTCAGAAAGTACTAGCTGGCGCAGGTATTTCAGAAGATACACGCGTACGCGACTTAACTGAAGATGAGTTAAACAAAATCCGTGAACAATTAGATTCTTACAAACTTGAAGGTGACTTACGTCGCGAAACTTCATTAAATATTAAACGTCTGATGGAAATCGGTTCATTCCGTGGTATCCGTCACCGTCGTGGCTTACCTGTTCGTGGCCAAAATACGAAGAACAATGCGCGTACGCGTAAAGGTCCTCGTAAAACTGTAGCGAACAAGAAAAAATAATTGGTAAAGGAGGTTCCTTCTTAACATGGCTCGTAAACAACAAACTCGTAAACGTCGTGTGAAAAAGAATATCGAATCTGGTATCGCACACATTCGTTCTACATTTAACAATACAATCGTAACGATTACAGATATGCAAGGTAACGCTGTATCTTGGTCAAGTGCTGGTGCTCTTGGTTTCCGTGGTTCACGTAAATCTACACCATTCGCTGCTCAAATGGCTGCAGAAACTGCTGCTAAAACATCCCTTGAACATGGTCTGAAAACGTTGGAAGTAACTGTTAAAGGTCCTGGTGCTGGTCGTGAAGCTGCAATTCGTGCACTTCAAGCTGCTGGTTTAGAAGTAACTGCTATTAAAGACGTTACTCCAGTTCCTCATAATGGTTGCCGTCCGCCAAAACGTCGTCGCGTGTAATGGGTGCGTCTCATATTGTATGAGAACATCATTTTTTGTACAGACTGTCTTGTGCAGATAATAAACGATACGTCATTGACGATCGAATCTATGATGGAAAGAACCTATACATTCGATGTTTTGAAGGAGGGTAAATAAAATGATCGAAATTGAAAAACCAAAGATTGAAACGGTGGAGATCAGCGAAGATTCCAAGTATGGAAAGTTTGTTGTAGAACCGCTTGAACGCGGATATGGAAACACTTTGGGTAATTCTTTACGTCGTATCCTTCTGTCTTCATTACCAGGAGCTGCTGTCACGTCCATTCAAATTGATGGCGTTCTTCACGAATTCTCAACTGTAGAAGGCGTAGTAGAAGATGTAGCTTCAATCATTTTGAACGTGAAAAAACTAGCTCTTAAAATCTACTCTGACGAAGAAAAAGTTATTGAGATTGATGTAAAAGGCGATGGTACAGTTACGGCTGCTGACATTACACATGACAGTGATGTAGAAATTTTAAACCCTGATCTATATATTGCAACAATCGCTAAAAACGGTCATTTACGTATGCGTATGTACGCACAACGCGGCCGTGGTTACACTCCTGCTGATCAAAACAAACGTGAGGATCTTCCTATCGGCGTGATCCCGATCGACTCTATTTACACTCCAGTATCACGCGTCAATTTCCAAGTGGAAAATACTCGTGTAGGTCAGTCTTCTGACTACGATAAACTTTCTCTTGATGTGTGGACAGATGGCAGCATCGGTCCGAAAGAGGCGATTTCGCTCGGAGCAAAAATTTTAACCGAGCATCTTAACATCTTCGTTGGCATGACAGATGAGGCACAAACTGCTGAAATCATGGTCGAAAAAGAAGAAGATCAAAAAGAAAAAGTTTTAGAGATGACTATCGAAGAACTTGATCTTTCTGTTCGTTCTTATAACTGCTTAAAACGCGCTGGTATTAACACAGTACTAGAACTTGCGAATAAGTCAGAAGACGACATGATGAAAGTTCGTAACCTTGGACGTAAGTCACTAGAAGAAGTAAAAGCGAAGTTAGAAGAGCTTGGTTTAGGATTACGCAAAGAAGACTAAGCGATTTAAACAAAACTAACAAGGTCAGATTTTTTTCTATAAAGGAGGGAAACATCCATGGGTTACAGAAAACTTGGTCGTACAAGTTCTCAACGTAAAGCGATGTTACGTGACTTAGCTACTGATTTAATCATCAACGAGCGTATCGAAACTACTGAGGCTCGCGCTAAAGAAGTACGTAAAGCTGTTGAAAAAATGATTACTTTAGGTAAGCGCGGAGATTTACATGCACGCCGTCAAGCTGCTGCATTCATCCGTCGTGAACTAGTAACAACGACTGATGCAGAAGGTAACGAATCAACATCATTTGCACTTCAAAAGTTATTTGATGATGTTGCACCACGTTATGCGGAGCGTCAAGGTGGTTACACTCGTATTCTTAAAGTAGGTCCTCGTCGTGGTGACGGTGCACCTGTAGTTGTGATTGAACTAGTTTAATCATAAGAGAAAACTTGTGGTGAAGAGGGTGGGAATCACCACCCTCTTTCTTTATAAACGATTTATACGACAAATAATTAAGCTGAGCGTTATGATGAGCGGACACTAAGGTGTGGCGTCTCGTTTAGCTCTCCGCACCTCATTCAGGAGAGATAAGGGCTTGAGCACCCTTATTTCTTGAAAATGTAACGACTAGCGCATTTCTATTGAATGAGGTGCGCGCTTTTTTATTACTAAGGATAGCGCCAATTTGTGGTGCTTTTTTTAATATATGGGTTTTATGTTTTCCCCCAATCAAAGCATGATGAGGTCGTTTCATTATTTTAGTCTTTTACTTTTATCGACATAAGGATTGTAGTAGAATTCATACATAAAAAAGTGTAAGTTAGTTAGTAGAGCTGAGCATGTAGAGAGGAGTTCTAGAAATGCCTGAAATTTTATCTTTAAATAATGTGACTTTTTCATATACACCAGAAGAATCGACTAGTCGTAATGCTGTCGAAAATGTTAGCTTCACCGTTGAAGAGGGAGAATGGATTGCTATAGTAGGACATAATGGTTCTGGAAAGTCGACCATAGCCAAGTTAATGAATGGTTTGCTATTTCCTCAAAAAGGAGATGTCCGCATTTTACGAGAGCCATTAAATGAAGAAAACCTTTGGGAGTCCCGTTCTCTCATGGGGATGGTTTTTCAAAACCCAGACAATCAATTCGTCGGTGCAACCGTACAGGATGATGTTGCGTTTGCATTGGAAAACAACGGCGTGCCTTTTGAAGAAATGGTAGAACGTGTTCATGCGGCACTGGAACAAGTAAAAATGAGCCACTTTTTAGATCATGAGCCACACCATTTATCGGGAGGGCAAAAGCAACGTGTCGCAATTGCAGGAGCACTTGCGTTAAAGCCGAAGCTTCTTATATTAGATGAAGCTACTTCTATGCTAGATCCGCAAGGACGTGGAGAGGTATTACAAACTGTTCAAACTTTGCGTGCTGAAACAGGACTTACTGTCCTATCCATCACGCATGATTTAGAAGAGGCGATGCTAGCAGATCGTGTGCTTTTTATGAATGATGGGAAGAAGTTTGCAGAAGGTACCCCTGCCGAAATATTTGCTCTTGGGGACAAGCTAGTGGAGTTTGGACTAGACTTGCCATTTGCCCTAAAGTTATCAAAGCTATTGCAAAAGGAAGGTGTTCCATTAATGGGACAACATATGACAGAAGAAGAGTTGGTGAATGATTTATGGACATCAAACTTCAACAAGTAAGCTATGCTTATGCACAAGGGACGCCTTTTGAAAAACGGGCATTATTCGATGTAGAATTCGATATCCCATCACACACGTATCAAGCAATTATTGGTCATACGGGTTCGGGTAAATCAACTATTCTCCAGCATTTTAATGCGCTTCTAAAACCTACTTCAGGAGAAGTACATATCGGGGATCGTGTAGTGGTAGCCGGAAAAAAGGCAAAGGATTTAAAAGCTGTACGACAAAAGGTCGGTATCGTCTTTCAATTCCCTGAGCATCAGTTATTTGAAGAAACCGTGTTAAAGGATATTATGTTTGGTCCCATGAACTTTGGCGTGCCAGAAAAAGAAGCCGAAGATCGGGCACGAGAACTTGTCAGCTTAGTGGGGTTACCAGAAGACGTTCTAGAAAAATCTCCGTTTGATTTATCGGGAGGTCAAATGCGTCGAGTAGCGATAGCAGGTGTTTTAGCGATGGAGCCTGAAGTCATTGTGTTGGATGAACCTACCGCAGGCTTAGATCCACGTGGTCAGAAAGAAATTATGGATATGTTTTATCAGCTTCATCAGGAACGTCTGCTGACAACAATTCTAGTGACGCATAGCATGGAGGATGCTGCTCGATATGCTGATAATATTGTGATTATGCATGAAGGTAAAAATGTTTTAAGTGGAACACCGCGAGATATATTTAAGGATGTTGATACATTAAAGAGCTTCCGCTTAGAACCACCACGCATTGTCCGCTTTCAGCAAAGGATAGAGCAAATGATGAAGAAACCCTTATCAAAAGTTTGCTTGACCGAAGAAGAACTTGCAGTTGAAATTGCTCAAGTGCTAGGAGAGGAGCGTGCGGAATTATGATGGAAAAAATGATTTTTGGACGCTTCTTACCTGGAGATTCTCCCGTTCATAAACTGGATCCACGCTCTAAGCTAATCTTTGTTTTTGCTTTTATTATTATAGTATTTTTGGCCAATAATACAGTGACGTATGCTATGCTCTTGGCATTCACGCTTCTTGTTGTATTAATATCACGAATTCGCCTGTATTTTTTGATAAATGGTCTTAAACCAGTTCTCTTTTTGATGGCCTTTACCTTTTTGCTTCATATTTTTATGACGAAGGAAGGCGTTCCTGTTTTTGACTCGAAGTATATTACCATATACGATGAGGGGATTAGACGTGGGATTTATATTTCAGTACGTTTTCTAGTATTAGTATTTATAACATCTATCTTAACTTTAACAACGTCACCGATTTCCATTACAGACGGTATTGAAGTCCTTTTAAATCCTCTGAAGGCATTGAAAGTACCTGTCCATGAATTAGCTTTAATGATGTCGATTTCTTTACGCTTCATTCCAACTTTAATGGATGAAACAGATAAGATTATGAAAGCACAAATGGCAAGAGGCTCTGATCTATCCTCAGGCCCAATAAAAGACCGTATTAAAGCTGTAGTGCCATTACTAGTACCTCTTTTTGTGAGTGCATTTAAACGGGCCGAAGATTTAGCCACAGCGATGGAAGTAAGAGGCTATCGCGGAGGGGAAGGGCGTACTAGATATCGTAGGCTAAAATGGGATATGGGTGATACATTTGCGCTTGTATTATTAGTAGCAATAGGTGTATTGCTATTCTTCTATAGAAGCTAAAGGAGTAACTTTATGCGACGATTAAAAATAATTATTAGCTATGACGGTACACTTTTCTCAGGCTATCAAGTACAGCCTGGGGAACGCACCGTACAGGCAGAAGTAGAACGTGTATTAGCCATTATGCATAAAGAGGAACAGGTGAAGGTAACGGCAAGTGGACGCACAGATGCTAGAGTTCATGCAACAGGGCAAACATTGCATTTTGATACACCACTAGCCATTCCAGCTGACAAGTATCGTAAAGCTTTGAATGTGCAACTCCCTAGAGATATTCGCGTAATGTCTGTAGAAGAGGTAGAACATGATTTTCATGCACGCTATAGTGTAACCGGGAAGCGATACCGTTATATTTGGTCCTGTGAGCCTATTCAAAATCCATTTAGGAGACATTATACCGTTGAGACAAACGGGGTCAAACCGGATGTAGTTGCCATGCAGAAGGCTGCTCAAGCTATCGTTGGGACACATGACTTTTCATGCTTCTGCGCAGCCAATACAAGTGTTCAGGATAAAGTAAGGACAGTCACCTCACTACAATTTGAGTGGCATGGGGAAGAGCTTCATATGGTTATTGAAGGCAGTGGCTTCTTATATAATATGGTGCGAATTATTGCAGGTACATTATGGGAAGTGGGTATTGATCGCCGGACGATTGAAAATATAGCACTGGTAGTTGCTTCAGAAGATCGGGATAAAGCTGGAAAAACCGCACCACCACAGGGTTTGTACTTAGAAAAAGTGTTCTATTAGTGTCACTTTCAGCACCGAAACAACTTTACCAGGTGTTTAATGAAATTGCTTGACTTTAAAAGTCATTCATTATATGATAACAGATGGTATTTTCATTACCACCACAAATAAGCCCCGAAAACTTATAGTGTAGTTTAATGAAAAATAACGGTAATCGAATCGATTAGGAGGATATATACATGCGTACAACATTCATGGCTAAAGGTCACGAAGTAGACCGTAAATGGTTAGTAGTTGATGCAGAAGGCCAAACTCTTGGACGTTTAGCTTCTGAAGTAGCTGCAATCTTACGTGGTAAACATAAACCAACATTCACACCAAACGTTGACACAGGTGATCACGTAATCATCATCAACGCTGACAAAATCCATTTAACTGGTAACAAATTAGAAGGTAAACTTTACCGTCACCACACTCAATTCGCAGGTGGTTTAAAAACTCGTACTGCTGGCGAAATGCTAGACAAGTACCCAACAAGAATGATCGAATTAGCAGTTAAAGGAATGCTTCCTAAAAACTCTTTAGGTCGTAAAATGTTCACTAAACTTAATGTTTACACTGGAACAGAGCATCCACATGCTGCACAAAAACCAGAAGCATACGAGCTTCGCGGATAATATAAATTAAGAGGAGGATATTACTTTGGCACAAGTTCAATACATCGGCACTGGTCGCCGTAAAAGCTCTGTAGCTCGCGTACGTTTAGTACCAGGTACAGGTAAAATTGTTATCAACAAACGTGAAATCGAAGAATACGTACCATTCGCTGCATTACGTGAAGTAATTAAACAACCATTAGTAGCTACTGAAACTACAGGAAGCTATGATATCCACGTAAACGTTAACGGTGGTGGATACACTGGTCAAGCTGGTGCTGTTCGTCACGGTATCGCTCGTGCTCTACTTCAAGTAGACCCAGATTTCCGTGCTGCATTAAAATCAGCTGGATTACTTACTCGTGATTCACGCATGAAAGAACGTAAAAAACCAGGTCTACGCGGCGCTCGTCGTGCACCTCAGTTCTCAAAACGTTAATTTCAAATTTTTCTATCAAAGACTCTTTCTACTTTTGTGGAAAGGGTCTTTTTGTATGAAAAGAGTAGCCCTTATAAAAAGCAATCTTTGGAGTGGTTGTCCAAAGATTGCTCAGTATTATTTCTGATGAAATTGTCGATGGAGCTGATGTACCTGTTCAGCTAATTCAGGAACTGGACCATCAATAGGTGTATCTTGAATCACTTCTTGAATAGATAAATGACGAACACGTGAGGTAGTAGTGATGCCCATATCTTTCAGCCATTGTGCAAGTTGTTTGGACGAGCTAGCATAAACAATTCTCCCTAAACCAACCCAACCATGGGCCGCTGCACACATAGGGCAATGCTCACCAGAAGTATAAACCGTTGCGATACTTCTATCTTTAGCGGACATATGTTCAGCTGCCCAACGTGCTAATGCAAACTCAGGATGTTGCGTATGGTCGCCACCAGACACATGATTGCGATCTTGGGCTAACACCTCCCCATTCGCAGCTACAAGGATTGAACCAAAGGGCTCATCACCTGCTTCTAATGCATCTTTGGCTAGCTCGATACATCTTTTTAAATACGTTAAATCAGTAGGGTGGATCATCAAATGCCTCCTTATATGAACTCTTCCCAGACCTTTCTGACTCAGCCTCTTTTAAAATTATCTCTATTTTATGAAAACCTAATAGTTTTGCATGCTGTAACGGTGTGACTCCATCTCTATCAGTAATATTCAAATTTGCCCCATAATCCACTAAAAGTTGAACGATTTCTTGATGTCTCTCACCGCCATTCCCTAAAATGACGGCTTCCATTAAAGCTGTCCAATGCAAATTGTTAATATGATTGACATCAATATCTGAATGGTTTAAGAGGACACGAACTACTTCTACATGGCCCCGTTCTGCAGCGGGGATAATGGCCACTCCTCCGAAGCGATTCGTCAATTTCGTATTGGCACCAGCAGCGATGGCTAGTTTCATGATTTCTAGAAAACCTGATGCCCCTGCATGGACGAGTACATTTTCTAGATGATTATCTTGAATATTTACGTCCGCATCTTGCTGAATAAGAGCCCTTACTGTTTCCACCTGATTATAATAAGTGGCTGCTACTATCGCCGTTCTGCCTAATTGATCGGTGGCATTGATATCGGCCCCTTCTTGTAGAAGTGTTAGGACTTTATCAGTTTCTCTATTTGCAGCGGCAATAATCAAATGATCGCTCATCTCTATCACCTTCTCTTACCATATTATAAAAATATGGTAACACGTAACATCTAGCCCGAATAATATGAAAAAAATATAATACGCTTAGCTTTTACATATAGTAGAACACGCTCTTTAGTATATTTTAAAACGTTTGAATCGTCTTCGTAGCATAATAATTGTTAATTCTGCACAGATTTAAAATTATTAAAAATATTTTCGGATAAGTTTATGCTTTTTTAAGAAATTATTTAGAGGGAGTTTAACAATTCATTTTAATATAAATTATGAAAGCTACAGCAAGCCTTTCAAGAGATAGGCTGGTGTAGCTAAAAAATATAAAGCAAAAATGGAGGTAAGTAGGTATGAAAAAATTATTGATTGTATCTGTTGCAGCATTGGCACTACTTGCAGCATGTCAAGATAAGGAGCCTGCGAAAGGCAACACTACAAATAGTGAGGAAACAAAAACGGAAAGCACAGCTACAGATAATACAACGAAAGAACAAGCACAGGAGGAACTAACAAAGGGTCAAGAAATGGCTACTATTCTTAGTGCTACAAACTGGCAAGGTACAAAAGTATACGATAAAGATAACAATGATTTAACTGAGGAAAACTCAAACTTTATTGGCTTGGCTAAATATGATGTGAAGACAGGTCATTACGAATTCTTTGATGCTACTACTGGTGAAAGTCGTGATGATAAGGGAACATTTTTCATTACAAATGACGGAAAACAGAGAATCTTAATTTCTGAATCCAAAAATTATCAAGCGCTTGTAGAGATCACAGAATTAAACAAAGATATTTTCACTTATAAACGAATGGGTAAAGATGCTGCAGGTAACGATGTTGAAGTCTTTGTAGAGCATATCCCTTATCAGGAAAAAGAGCTTACATTTACAGATTCAGACAAAACTTTTAATGCGACTACAGGCGATATCGTAACTGATGTAGATGGTGATGAAATTTTAGCGAATACATTGTGGCAGGGCACAGTTGCTTTAGATGAAGATGGTAAGGATGTAACCGAATTTAATTCAAACTTCATCAGTATTGCAAAATACGATGCAGAAACGAATAAATATGAATTCTTTAACCCTGAAACAGGCGAGAGTCGCGGCGACTATGGCTACTTTGACGTCATTCATGACAATAAAATCAGAGCTCACGTTTCACTTGGTGATAATAAATATGGTGTGGCTCTTGAAATAACTGAAATAAATGAGAAGAAGTTTACGTATAAACGAACAGGTAAAGATAAAGATGGAAATGAGATAACTGTGTTTGTTGAGCATGAGCCATATGAAGGGGAATTTAAACCAGAATTTACACTGCAATAAAATTGTTTATCCTCCCTCTATATAAAATAAATTAAAAGAGGCTGGGACAAAACCCACCTCTAAATTAAAAAGCGTGTGAAATTTTACCGTCAGTAAAATTTCACACGCTT